>JBNAIF010000070.1:0-4914 GCA_050043595.1 Nitrososphaeraceae archaeon
GTTCAGGCGGGGGAGGAGGAAATGATCCTGGTCAAGGAGGAGGTGGATCTGGTGTTATGGATCAAATATATTTTGTTTCATCATCAAATTCCGAAACCGCTAAGTTAGCATCAGAAAACAATGACCCTTCATTTTATTTACGATTTGGACAGGAAATAACAAAACCAGATTCTGTATTCATAGGAAAAAAAATAGTAAGGATAGAATTCTTCATAGCAGAAGAAGATAAACCTAGAGGAGGTACTGGAGATGGAGTTCACGTTAGGATTCGAAAAGGCATAGATGATTCAATTGTCACAACATTAGGAACTATAGATGAAGATGATCTACACGATGATGGAAATACTTATTTTGTTGAAGATATGTCAAATTCTTATGCAATGCAAGTTGGTGACAAAATCCTCTTTGAATATGATGGTGGAAGTGATAGTGATTATGTCAAACTCTTTATGAAATCTAATCAACCTAATACGGGTTCCAAAGTAGTAGTACAAGATAATACGCAAGATCCAGGAGAATATAGAAACTTGAACAGAGATGTATCTATGAGAATATGGGCAGTAACATAATTTTAGAATATTTTCAATATTCTTATATTATGTATCAATTTAGTTAAGGATGAATTTGTTAATATGTTATATTTTTTATTATATTCTGTGTTCAATTTCATGGGATTTTTTTCTATTTTGATTGCAGATTTTCCTTAACTTAAGAGATTATTATGTGATTGTTGTATAGATATGAAATATGATGTTAAATCAAATTAAGAAGTACTTATTCAAATTAATATTATATTTAAATCTAAATTCATTTTATCATTTAAAATAAATAAAATAATACTCATATAGTAGTTCTAAAGATTTCTTACTAACGCCATTAAATAATAATTCTCAACTATATTGCGCGAAACATTTCTAATATAAAATGGGATTTATTACTGATGTTATTTCATCGAATTTATTTATTGATGTATTCGGATTAATAATTTTAGGATTGATATTACCAACGATAGTAGCATATCATAAATCAATCTATAATAAAATAGATAAACAACAAGAAAAGATAGATACACAACGAGAAAAAACTAAAGAGCAATTAACTGAGGTTAAAGAAAACTTGTGCAACGAAATTGAAAAATTACAGAAAACATGTGATAACACAGCATCTCAGATAGATAAACTAAGCGGAAAATTAGTTACACTAGAAAAAATATTTATTAAATAATAAAAATCAAGTTTAGGTAATTATGATTATGAGAATAAAGGCGATTGGTATTCAAATTATTTAGGTAAAATATTATATAGACAACATCATAGTCAAGGTAATCACGATTAAAATTCATATTATAAAGATCCTAAGCAAGAAAGTCAGAACATAAAAACATCTATCAAGGATAACTTATAAGCATTTGATCTTAATACAGATAAAGGCGTAGATAATATTCAAATATTCAAAGCGATTGAATCATTTACTGGTAACAATGATGATCAAGTTCTGTTAATGTATTACCTTGCATATATATTAAAAACAAAACATTCAGAGGAATCAGGTTTACAGAAGATATCTGTAAAATAAGTGGGATATTGATCATGTTCTAGCAACACATAATCATAATTTTCAAAAATTTATAAGTCTAAAGTGTGATAACAATGGAAAATGGATACTATCGTTTGATACAGATCTTAAAGCATTTGTATATACTATCTCCAGAATGGATGGTAGAGGAGATCCATATTCAATAGACGGTACTAATAATCTTATAGTATATTCAAATGATAATGACTATGGTTTTTTGAATACTGCAGTAGATTCAAACAAGAATAATGCTACATTTACATATGTAATGTTTGAAGGTAATGAAAAAGAAATTTTAAAATGGAATTATAATTAAACACATAGTAATTTTACTTCTTAATTAGATATTACTTTTTTTACTCTTATGGTTGTAGAATCTACAATTGCCCTTATTACTGCGGTATCAACATTATTAGGTACAATAGGTGGTTTAATAATTGTATTCGTAAAAGCCAAACAAAATATAACAAGTACGAAACACGAAATAGATGATAAATTAATTAAAGTAGGTGAATCATTAGATCAAACAGATGATTGGATTCTTGAAAATCAAGAAAAATTAACTACAGTTGCTAGAGTTGTAACTAATTTGTCACCTGATGCAAAAAAAATATTAGAAGAACAAGGTGTTAACATTGACAAGGCAACAATAGAAATCAATAGAATCAAAGATGAACTTTCTATGTTGAAAGGTGTAGTACCTGGAGCAAGGCAAGGAAATAGACTTACAAATTAATCAGTAATAACTATATACTTTTTATTGTGTCATTTTAACATAAATGAGAAAATACTCATTTTAAGATTATACTGAAAACAATATTTATTTGTATACTATAAATATGTAACATATATTATAATTTGGAATAACAAATATTACATTTTTTTAATACGTTCTTTATATTCCTATTTCAAAAAATTTGTAATATATCTAAAACAATATGGTATTTAGGGATGGTAAAAGAAGTTGTGTATCTGTATGAAATTAAATACAACGTTCGAAGCAATTCAGATTTACAAAGAAAAATAATATATAGATATTTCAGATGTAGGACAAACTCCATCAACTGATCCCCATCCTACAAATCAACTTCAACTCACACCAACACAAACATTTGAAATTTCTGGTTCGCTAAATTACAACTAGATATCAATGTTAATAGTGTAAATCCTTGTACAGGGACAGGTGGCGGCTGAGGTGATCAGACTGAGGAGATCCTAGAATATTTTACGAAGTGAATGATATTGACAGCGAAAAACAAATGTCTGATACTAATGAACATAATGAAATGGCACGATTAACATAGTTTTGTAGAAATTCAAAATCAAAGATGAAAATCATGTTTGACATATATTTATCACACTATTAAAAAAATCTGGTTCACCTCCTGCATCCACAGTAGTTACTGCAAAAATATTTGATTCTCAGGACAACTAAGTATATAAATTATCAACTACTTTGGATCCTACTGCTTTTACTAATTCGTTAGTAAATAAAATATTTGATTTTTAAACAAATACACATGTTTTTGTACAAGCTGACAGAATAGTCGTTGAATATACTAATAATGATTCAACTAATTATGTTAGAAGTGAGTATAAGAAGGTTCAAAGACATTATTTTGTCTCAGTATGAAGATAAGTGTGATTATAAAACAACGAGAAATTAGTGTACACTATAATAGAATGATTACTTCCCTTTTAATTTATTTTTTAAAATAATTCATGAGTAAAGAAGAATCAAATAATATTGATTCATTCCTAAAAAGTAACTACAAAAGCGATGCTGATCACATAGGTGCAATTAAAAACACAAATGGAACCTTTCAAACAATATATGCTTCAAATCCTGATGATTTTAACAAAGAATTAAAAAAGACAGAAGAACCACAACCAGAATTAAAAGCAGTAATTACCATAGACAAATTAGAATTTGAAACAGGAGAAACATTTACCGCACATGGTAGAAATTCAATTGGTTATCCTCCTGACTCTTGGGAATGGTCAGCAGAAAGTCCACTAGAATTTGGAAGTGCGACTAATGATGACGAAGTTACATTAAAAGTAAATCTCAGTAAACAAACCAACGCATCTTTATCTTTAAAGATAAAGAAAGGAGATAAAGAATCTAATGCTTTAGTCACTTTAAAAATAAAGCCTAAAGTACCAGATGAAATTGAACAATTAATCCCACTTGGTGCAAGTGCAGACAAAGAAGTATCAGGCAAAACGGCATTAATGACAATTGACAATAATCTTGAATCTCGTTGGTCTGCTGAAAAAGGCACTATAAAATATCCATTCAAAAACAAAAACATATTCAAAGAGATTAAAGTTGCATGTTTCTGGGGAAATAAAACCTATCATCTTCTTATTAATGGTGAAAAATATGATGTTCCAGAAGGTAGAGACAATAACGAACTAGTCAAAATTGTATTGAAAAATCATTATGAAAGTTCTGAATTTGTAATTAAAGGTGAAGGAAATTCTGTAGGTGGACAATATGAAAATGATTGGACATCTATTAGAGAAATCAAATTCTACGGTATCAAAGGCGAGGAAGTTGAACCTGGACCAGAACCATGTGAACCAGGAGAAATTAGAGATCCAATTACTGGAAAATGTGTCCTAATAGGCGAGATTGATTTTCCATTAAGAACTGAAGAACCAGATTTTACAATAGGCAGTGGTGGAGACGGAGAAAACAATAGTGTTCTTACAAAATTAATGAATATTCTAAAGAAACATGGAATATCTTATTTCAAGCATTATGGCGATGTAAACTATAGCACTGGAGCAAAATCTGCATTAGATAGAATAGTTACTGTATTGGGTAATGAATTCAGACAAAAAGGAAAAATTACAATTACTAAAGGTAATCATGATGGAAGTGAATCAGAAGATGAAAGAAATGCAATAGATATAGCAGAATTTCAAAGACTAGAATTAAAATCGGGTCAATCAGGTAATGACGAAGATGATTGGATATTTTACTATTCTATTATTCAAGGGAATAGATATGTCATTGTCCAAGATGCGTATGACGATGAATATGACCTGAAGACTGGTGATCAATATCAATTTGTTGAAAATGCATTAAAAGAAGCCGCACAATTAAGAGCAGAAGGAACAATAGATTGGATTGAAGCAGGTCAACATGTTCCTTTGTATGGTAGACGTGCAAAGCGTAGTCCAAATAGAAAGGCAAGAGACATCTATCATCCATTATATGAGCAATATGGTGTAAATCTAAATGAAGCAGGTCATTCTCATAATGAACAGGTCACTAAATCAATATCATATGGGGGACTAGACGAATCACCAGATATAGATGGAGATGAT
>JBNAIF010000071.1:0-4971 GCA_050043595.1 Nitrososphaeraceae archaeon
GATAAAGTAAAATTTACATTGATTGCAGATATTGAACCTGATTGTGCATGTTGTATTGCAAAGAATTGAGGTACGTCTGAATCTGTCATATTTTCTTGTCCATAGACTGCAGGAATCAATAATACCATTAGAGGTACTGCAAATAAGAATTTCATTCCAGTAAAGAATATTATGTAAAAGTTTCTAATAATATTTTCTCTGTCTCAGATAAATAATTTTAAGTATCTATCAAAATTGAATAAATCAAAATTATGTAGAATTAACTAACCACAAGGAGTGGGATTAAAATATTCTTGTGAATAATATGTTGTAATAGATTTTATTTAATTACCCAAGAGATCGTCTATTATATTCATAATTGGAAGAACAAGTGGAAGTGTTTCGGTAGGTATGAAAAAATAGGTCGTGTCTCCAAAAGCTCCTTCAAAATCAGTAAACAATAGAAAATCTTCGACTTGAGTTAATACAAATGGTGATCCACTTTGATCCAATATTTCATTAATTAATTCTAGTTCGTCATCACTTAACATTAATTTCTCTATATTATTTTCTCCATAATTTTCATATTTGTGGTCGTTACTGTATCCTTCTTCATAATATCTATCGTCATATTCTTGTGCATTAACCAAAGATGACGATGCAGGAATCAATAATATCGTTACACTAAACGCTAACACTGAAAACATTCCTAATTTGGAATTCATATTGTCTATAATCAAACATCCTATTTACGAAGTTGGTAAGATCACCCTCGTCAAAATATATTGAGAAATTCATACTAGAATTGATAATGAAAAATCTTGTACAATTATCTATAGAAAAAATCTGAATAATAATATTTTCTATTTATTTTCTAGATTGTGGTCTAAAAACCATTGGATTGTGATGATTACGTAGATATAAGTTCTTCTTGTTTCTTTATCTTCTTTTTCTTTCTCTTGCCAATTACAAATATTTTCTTTATTTTATCAGAAATAATCACAAAAAATATTTCAATTCTGAATATTTAAGATTAATTAAAGTTTAGATGTCGAAAAAATCAAATGCTAATATTTTTATTGTTTCTTTTGATCAAAAATGGTATCTATGATCTCTTTGGTTGTAGATCTTGAAAATAGTATCTCCAAATCTATTGCTTTTCCATGTTGAGACACATTACTGTAACATAACTATTACTCTTTTTTTCCTAAATTCGCCAGACCTATAACGTTCATAGTAAAAGATCAGGATGTGTATCAAATAGACCAAGACATTGGTAGTATAAAATTTGATCCTGATAAGATAGCAAAAAAACTAAAAAAAGTTGACAGTATTTCAGTACATGATATATACGAGAATCATGACATCAAGATAGTTATAGATCCAGTAGTTTCAAATGAATTTGGTAAGCCATATCATGAATGTTCTATCAATATTATAGTTTTAGGAAAGGATTCTATCAGTTATATGGCTGCACATACTTCAAAAGTTAGAATTCTTCCATATTCAAAAGATAAATCAGAACACAGGTTTGAGTTTACAGAAATGAATAAACTTTTAGAATTTGCAGAAGATACTGAAAAGGAATTAAAAAAGAGAATAGAAGAAACAAAAAATAGACTTAAAGCAAATCTACTTGCCAAAAATATAGATTTCATATCTAGAGAATAATTCTACTGTTTTTTAATAGTTTTGCAATAGGTTTTACATGACTAGTTTTAGTTAGTATGAATTTAATGCTTACTGTAACCTTACAGTAAGCGAGAAATTTTATATAGTTGTCAAGAGGCATGATGTGACGGGTAATATATTCGTCAAGATTTGTCGAGATATGGTGGCACGAAGAGAATAAGAGATAGCAGTCACCTAATTTTGTCGCAAAGAGAAAGGCGAAAGCCACCAAGATAAACCACCATATGCTTCTTGACATTTTTCATTTGTTCGCTATATGTAAAAACATTTTGAAGGTATTCTATATTATTTTTCTATATATATGAATACTATCTCCACAAAGGCAGTTACCTAACTACCATAACTATTGAGTCTTCTTTTCACTTCTTCTCTCTTGCCTTCAGGAACTTCGTAATATACTATTATTTCTAAATTGTCATTGTTTATGATATGAGACTGACTGCCATGAGTTCTACCATTATATTCTTTGATAAGGTCAGTAAGATTTTCATATTTTAATTTCACAAAATTTGGAGAACCAGATAATACTTCTAGAGAATTATCCATTCTTGGTTTTTGATATTTTCGAGAATAGAATGGTTGTTGTACTGGTTTCTGTACGTTTGTACTGTTTGTTGGTGGTCTATATGGACAAACATGTCTTTTATTTGCAAATACTTCCCAATATGCATTAGCAGATGAATTCCAATAGATTTTAGTACCACAGTTATAAGCACATGGTCTTGGTTTAATTTCTGCAGTCATAAATTATAATACTTGTCCAAAGAATATTGTTTATTCTTCAATATAAAAAGTTATTTTCCAGATAATTTCTTTTTATTATCTACACTGTCTTTTTCTTTATAAATCATTTCTAAGAATTCATTACTGCCGTTATCTAATAAAGTCATTTTTTAGATTAATCATTCCAGAATATGTAATATGAATCTTCTATAATTTTTTGTTCCGAGTCTAGAACACTTTGTTCTAGATTTTGCTACTTAATAGATAGATGAGTACAATTTAAACTCAGAAATATTTTTTAATTATTATCATGTAATTATTTTTATTATGTCAAAAATTTGTTTTGTTTGTAGAAAAGAATTAGGAAGATTAACTATAAAATGGTCATATAATGATTTTCTTAACGATCAAATTACAATACCTTATGGGATGGTAGAAAATGATTCAATCTGTAATCCATGTATGGAACAAATTAAAATATATCACAAGGAAGAAGTAAAAGAAGTAAAAAATGAATTAAAAACAATAGATCAAGAACTATTAAAAAGAACTCCTGAATATAAAAAAAGATGGAATAAGAACGGTATTATTCAATTCAAAAATGAAAGAATTGCTATACTTCAGAGGGCTTATGGATCACAAGTTGAATTTATTATTGCGTTTGATGATTTAACTACACAAGGATATGAATTGAAGGCAATAGATGAAGGTAAAACAGGTGGTGGTCAAGGTTTTTCAGGAGGAGTTAATGCTTACTTCTATTTTCAGAAAAATGAATCGTTATTATTTCCTAATGGTTCAAATACTAATTACAAATGATTTGAATACTTGTACAAATTAACTAAAAGGCTAAATTAATCTTCCAACTCTTGAACTGTCACGTCAATAGGTTTATTCATTTTTTTAATATCATTATGATAATTTTTAGGAACTATAATAATAAGTTTATTTCCCATTTCGGTATAATTTGCTCTAAAATTAACTTTCTTTACCATTTCTAATACTTTTTGTATACCCATGGTTATTTATTTACCGTTATTATATTTAAGGGTATACAAATAGTATTAGCTAAGTATAACAACAGTATACTTATATTATAGGTAAACCATAAGTATACCTATGGTAAAACAAAACTTGAATCAAATTTTCTTAGAAAAGGATAGAATTTGTTCATACAATAGAAAAGAGAAGGAGGCACTAATCTAATGTCAAAATCTGTCGAGGATAATAAGACGATTAAACTAGATGCCTCCAACTTTAAAAGAGAAGAATATTGTAAAAGTCTTACTGATGTTGTTGGAACAGTTTGTTCATACTGTGGTAGATCATTATCTTTTTTTGAAAAAGAATTAGAGAAGATATGTTCTTGTGGAGATGTTCTCTGGAACTATCAACAATATACGATAGGCTACGATACTTGTGAGTTAAGGAGACTTTTTTAAAGAAATGACGTTGGACTATGAAGATGAATTTCTGGAAAGATTGGATACTGAATCTCTGAAAGTAGCTAATGCCTTTGCAAGATCTCCAATTTATGAAACTATGAAAAAAGACATTGAAGATCTAAAAATACGCGTCAAGGAATTAGAAGATACAAAAAGATAGGCTAATGGAGGTTTTAGATCTTGACTATAGCAACTACGGAAACAAAATCTAATAATTTATCGAAAAAGATAAAGAATAAACCAAAAATATTCAATGGTTTTAAGAAAGAACAAAATGATGGAACAATACCTGCACCATGGAGAGAAGCACGAGAAGTACCTATGAGTTTGGAAGAATACTATGATTATGGCCACAGCAATGATCATTCTGTAGTAGTCATGAGATTTGTTCTTAGCAATACACAGATAGAAGTAATGAAAGAAATTTGCAGAGTAGAAGGTTATAATCGACCACTACAAGGTTACGTTCAAAATGCAATAAAACAACAACTAGACATAGACGTAAATAGTGTAGAAGAAACAGGACGCAATTTCTGTAAATTCCTTAAAGATAAGTTAGAAGACCCGCATAGATGTCATGAATGTGGTAACGTAAGTAAAGGTTGGTGATCATACAAAGAAAATGATTAATCTAGATAAAAATGTAATATTACCATTACAAGTATTTATAGAAATAGTAGAAAAAAC
The DNA here is from genome assembly GCA_050043595.1 of Nitrososphaeraceae archaeon. Taxonomy (GTDB): domain Archaea; phylum Thermoproteota; class Nitrososphaeria; order Nitrososphaerales; family Nitrososphaeraceae; genus TH1177. The sequence goes on from JBNAIF010000071.1 coordinate 4,527, forward strand.
TACAAACAGTAAGGTAGATGTAACAATAAGCGTACATGGACATTTAATTACAGGTCAATTAGTTTCACCAACTGAATATTATAACGAATTGAAGAAAAGAGCACTATCAGGATTAAAACAGAAAGATGATGCTGACCTTTATCATCAACTACATCTTATTTTTGAAAAGATGATAAATGTACATGATACTGATAAAGAAAATAATATGCTTTTCAATTACATTTGTATAAAGAATCCAATCTTCATATTAGGAAACATATCTGACAGTACGTATCCAGTTGACGGTCTACCATATTGGATTGGTAAAATGGAATCAGTAGATGGATTTTCTTTAGGAGAATTGGTGCAAGATAATAGATCCTTGCAATAAAAAGAATTGGCAGAAAAGTAATGGTTGTTGCTCTGTGTATAACTATGGCAACAGCAACAGCAACCATTACATACT
>JBNAIF010000072.1:0-4753 GCA_050043595.1 Nitrososphaeraceae archaeon
ACCTTTTCTTGGACCTAATGTTTATTCTTGGCTTCCATTTTTGGCTGCATCTGCTATGGCATTTAGTTCGGTTACTGTTGTTGGAAATTCATTATTACTTGGAAGATATAAACCAAAGATAATAAACCAAAAATAATATTAATATTTTTTTGAATAAAATAAAATAAAACCAAAACTGTTATTTTATTACATATTTTCGTTTTTATGCTATATAGAATTTTATTTTTTAGATAAACTAAAAGTTATACACATAAAAAAACTCAAAACTATTTTTGTTTATTCCGATAATTATCATAATTACATTTTTGACTAATCGTATTTTTTTTATTCTGTTTGATAGGGATTGATTGATCGGTATGATTGATAAATGGAAAAATAATATATATCGAGTTGTAAATATGATAATCTTCAACACAAAGAAATTTCTTGTTTTGTTGCTATTACTGGATTAAACGAATTATCTAGATTTTTGTTTATCTTATTTAATTGTTGACTATGGGATCGGACATTATTATCGATGAATGAAAAAGATTGAGGTTTACAATTTTTACTAACAATTTCCTTAGCCACGATATATACAACATCTACATTTTTTGCAATCTGAGATATACAAAAATTATCTTTCTTATTAAACTAGCTTACATTGGTTGTTAGACTAAATTAATGGTCGTTTTCACTGTTGAATGAACAGGTCAGTGCACTAATAGAAAAATTTTCAATCAAAATTACATATACAACATCTACATTTTTTGCAATCAAAGAATGAAAATATTAAAAATCTATTAAACTATACTATTGAGTTTTCAAATTCTAAGATGTTGGAGTATTATATCCTTACTTTAAATATGAAATTTATTTTTTTAATCATGCTCAATACCATATTGCAGTATTTCTAAAACTTTACTACGAAAAATATAGATATCCTAGACTGGATAAGAATATACAATGAGAATTTCATCACAAATGGAGAAAGCACTTAACAATCAAATTTCTTATGAAGCATCAGCAACTAATGCGTATATTGCAGTAGGATCGTGGTGTGAAAGAACGGGATATGATGGAAGCGCAACATTCTTTTTTGATCAAGCAAATGAAGAAAATACACATGTATTAAAGTTGATTCATTATATTAATGAATCGGGCGCAGAAGCTATAATTCCTGCGACAAAAAAACCTCAAGGTAAATTCAGTTCATTAGAATCTGTTTTCAAAACTAGTTTAAAAAATGAACAAAATGTAACAAAGCACATTAACAGTTTAGTAGACCTTGCGGAAAAAGAAAAAGATCGTGCTACATATTCGTTCTTACAATGGTTTGTAAATGAACAAATAGAAGAAGAGACTTTATTTGAAACAATTCTTCAAAAGTTTGAAATAGTCGGAAGAGACAAACTCGCAGTATATCAAATTGATCAATCATTAGCAAACATTAGATCCCAAGTATCTGCTCAAACAAATCCGCAGCAACAATAATCTGAATTTAATTCACCAAAAAATCTTCCAATATTTTTTTTAGCAAATTTAACTTTCAAGCATAAGAAATTACATAATAGACACATCAATAATTAACTTTTCCCAAAATATCAATTTCTTTTAATTTCAGAACCTAAACTATTTTAAAATTATATATTTTAGAACTTGTCTAATCCATACATATCTAATTTCTATCAATACAATATACACAATATAACATAATTTTAGAAATTAATACTACTGTATATTTCATCAAATTAAATTTCATATATTACAAAGTCGTTTTGGTTTTCTACAAATTAGACAAAATTATAAAATATGAAGCTACGTTAGATTATATCAGAAATTAGGCTAACAAATAATTTTGCAATGGGGCATATCAAATAATGTCTTGATTATATATGTTATGGAAGGATCATGAGATATTGTGATAGACAATTATTCCATCCATCATATAGTGTGACTCAAAGATAAAGCATTATATCCTTCCAAAAAATACAAAATCTATTGATTTGCTGAGTTTAGACAATTAGCAATTCTTATTTATCATCTTATATTATGGTTATTTAAACTAAGAATCTTGAAATAACATAACTTTAATATATAATTTATAGACAAATAAATAAAAAAATTTGTTTTTATTTATTATTTCTATTCCCAGGTCTTTACAAAAGTCCTGATTCATCCACTTCTGTTTCAAATATTCTTATGTTGTTATTTAGAAAAGCAAGTTTATCATTTGACGATGTCTTGCAAAATGAACCCCTGAAACTATTGCTTTTTGATTGTTTATTAAATCTACATATCATATCGCCTAAAAGTAGCCGTTTCTCCGCCATCATTAGTAGTTAATATATGTTCCCCTCAGCCATAAACTACATCTTTACCTATCGGAATAGTTCAAAAAGTTCCTAAAATTGCAGGTATAATATCCTGGATTTTCCATTCTAATGTAAAAGTATATTCATTTTTACTTCATTCGGTATTTGATACTTGGGAATTTGTAATTTTAGTTTTTTCTTCATAAATTAAATCATCACAAATAGTAGATCTAAACACTTCTTTTCTAGCTTTATATGCATATTAGAAAAAGCAGAGGATCTTTTGGGGATATTATTTTTTATTTGTATGAAATTAAAAAATCAAATGTATGTCTCTAGATTTATGTTTATATCAATCAAAGATAATATTTTGTGTTATATTTTTGTTATTTTTTAGATATACCAATTATAAAAATTCATAATCAAATCAAACACATAATTCTATTTTTAGCTAAATTTTTTGTTTAATATGAGACATATTTTTTGGGTATTATTGAAGTTATTATTTTCATAAACTCAAATTATCTTTCTATAGTTCATTTCATTCTTTATCAAATTCAATTATCAGATTATTTTTAAAGAAAAAAAATTTAAAAATATTTTGAAATTATTTTATGATCCTTTTTGTTTATTTTTAGAATCTTTGTCACAGTCTTTTTGTTTTTGATTTCCTGAATTATCATTTTGTTCCTGCTCTTGCTCTTGCTCTTGAGCTAATGCATCTATATTTCCCGAATTGATTATAGCTGTAGAAACCAAAAATATCGAAAGTACTACAACTAAGATATTTCTGTCAATGTTTTTTGTTGCCATTAAAACAAAATTAATTCTAAGATATAAAAACAACATGTATACAATGCAATTAATTGTGGTATATCAATAACAATGAATTATTTATCTAAAATTGATTTGAATAGGTCAATAAAAGATAGGATAATACTAGATAATTTTAAATCTATAAAATCACTAAATTAGTTTTACTAATAATAAATGATACTAGTCATTGTTTGTTCTTAAATCAAGATTCCATTGAGATAATTAGCAAATTATTATTTCTCCTCGATATCAATTATAGAATATTTTTGACTCAAAATAAAAATGATAGAAATTCAAAATAAAATAGGTAATTTATTTTTGATTTATTAATACAATCCACATGTACCAAAAGGAGAACTTAAAGTTACAAGATTTTTTTGTATTTCTATATCTATCTCCATAGTTGCAGTTTTCATATATTTTGATACTATATCTCCATTGAGAAATTCAGATAATCTTGTTTTGTAATATACGCTCATGAACAAGTTTTTATAATAATGTTATAAAAATATATCTAAAAATATAATTAAAATAAATTAGAATTAATTCACTATTGTGTTAACGGAATCAATAAATTTTATATCATTAACTAATAAATCCAAGTACAAAGAAAATTCATTACCAACAACACCATCTTTGTATTATCATATCCTAGTACATTATAGTAATTGCTACTATTTTCATATATTTTGATCATATGTTGCTATTATAAAATCTTATAATGTAATTTGCTATTAGAGAATATATACAAAAAGCTATAAAAATATTCATTAAGAAAACGTTAAATTAAAAGACAAATAGAAGTAATTTATTTTTGATGTATTAATACTATCTATAAGAGATACACATAATTGCCTTACAAATTTTTCACGTAGTTTCCGCGGTATATATGTGGAAAATATTATCGATGATAATTCTTCTATTTATTTATATCTATGCTTACGGACCTATCAATCATTTTGTTTTTTTCTTTCTAAAACATCTACATTAAATTGTTCACATTCTGACATTATTATTGAAATAGAATTATCATTTGTAACTCCTTAAATTATACTTCATAGTATGCATCATTGGTTTTAAGAGAATAGAATTTTATGATTTTCAAAATTGTTAATTTATTTGAAATAAACATTTATCAATAACACTTTAACAATTTATTATGATTTATGTTATCTGATTAAAAAACATTTTCAAACACAAATATCTAGATATGTTATTTCAAAAAGTAAATAATAATTGCAAATGAAAAAAATAAATCTTTTTTCTAATAAAAAAGTAAAAAAATTATGGAAATAGATTGAATCTATAAATCCATATGATTTTTATCTTCTATCGCGTTTCTTGTAATCTCTGTCTTTATATTTGTATTCACATTCGTAGTCGTCATAATCGCATTTTGGATCATATTTCTTGTATTCTCTGTCTTTGTATTTGTAATCTCTGTCATATTTCTTGTAATCTCTGTCTTTATATTCTTTGTATTCTCTGTCTTTGTATTTGTAATCTCTGTCATATTTCTTGTATTCATCATTATATTTTGGATCATATTTCTTGTAATCTCTGTCATATTTCTTGTAATCTCTGTCTTTATATTCTTTGTATTCTCTGTCGTCGTATTTGTATTCTCTGTCTTTATATTTGTA
>JBNAIF010000073.1:0-23716 GCA_050043595.1 Nitrososphaeraceae archaeon
ATTTTATAAAACCTTTAGATTTAATGATTATACTAATTCAAATTAATTAATTTGGCAATAATATCTGAAATCATATAAACAAATTTCTTGTGTTTGCAATCTACTTTTTGTTTCTTACACTTTTCATTAGAAGAAAATATACTCAAGTTTTTTGTATACAAAACTTAAAAAGAAAATTAATAAAATATAAGATATATAATATGAGTACTAAAGCACCTACAGACACTGAACATTTAGATCAAAATGATAAAAATACTATATCTGATAAAATATTTGACTTTTCACAAGAATCAGTATCCAGATTAATTAAAGATGGAATATATGATACACTTAATATAATTTACCAAGAAGAAAATGATAAAGGGTTATTCAAGTAATGGTTATCAAGTTTTATAAAAGAAATTGATAAAGATCTTTTAGAATCCATCTTGAAATTTAAAGAAAAAGAAGGTTATAGAAATTTTTTTATTTGTATTCTATCTTTATTTTTCTACATAATTTAAATTTACATAACTACTAATAGTATTCTTATATAAAATGTTAAAATGTTTAAATTGTTATATTGAATATTCTCCAACATTAAAAAAACCAATATGCCCACATTGTAGTTTTTGTTATTATTGTAGAGAATTTACATGTTTTCATAATAATAAAACTTAAAATTTAGCTTTTTGTCAAGTCAAGATTTTTTTCTGTTAAATATAAAATAATAAGCCCAATTATAATTGAAACTATATCAAAATATTGAAAATAAAAAAATTAGAATGGTAAAATGAATTCTATCTCATTAATCATAGTTTCCATGCCAGTATCAAGATTTTTGCAATCTGTTTTGACTTTGTCTAATAATCGATCGAGATTTTGATCAATTATATCACTGTATAAATCGGGTTCTACACCTTTTTCATTTAATTCATGTTCATTTGCTGCGATGTTGCCTTCAGGATCACCATCTGGTACTATAGACAATAATTGATCCCATGTTATAAGTGCAATAGCAAGATCGTCACATCTTACTTGTACGTTATTATTTGAATTTATTGAATCTACTATCTCTACATGATTTATAAATATCCATTTTGCCTCATCAAAATTCATTTCAACTACGATCTTATATTCTTGAAGAACAATATTTCCAGGAATAGAAAAACTAAAATTCGCACAATCTTCTATAGCTTGATTAGATCCACAGGTATTACTTTCAAGCACTAATTTTGGAACAGAATTTTCTGCAATATGAATATCTTGGGTAGAAACATCTGTTAAATAAATTCTTACGCTTTCAGGAGCTAAACCTGTGCCACATCTATCATTAGAATCGCATTGTAATTCCAAAGATAAACTATTGTCATTTTTGTCTAAAATCATATTCGTAGCAGATAATGCATTATCATCATGTTCAATTACTGTAAGATCACCAAAATCAAGAGAATAATCAGCTCTAAACTCGTAATTTTTAGATTGTGTGTTTATTATTGCAAGAGGTATTCTATCAAACGGAACAGGATTAAATATACTTGGCGTCGCTACAAGAGTATCATTTTGACCGCTGATAGAGGATATAGTATTATTCTGGTCTTGTGGTGTTATTATAGTATTATTTTGGTCTTGGGCAGATGCGGAAATGGTGTATGTTATTAAAATGGATATACTAATTACCATGAGAGTAATTACGGTATATTCATAACTATTTTTTTTAAACATACTATCATGTAGTTGTCATTATTCTTAAATTCTTTTTACATATCTTAATTTTTCGATATCGAAAAATTATGTATTATTAATTAAATATCATATTTAGAACTTGAATATTAGATACTTTATGGTCAGAAAATAGTTTATGTTTGTAAAGTTGTCACACTAAAACCGTAACATGAGTAAACAAAATTTAGACTAGAAAAAAAATTTTTTATTATTCTATGATAATTTTATCAATTTATTAACATTTTTTTAGTATGGTATATTTACAATCAAGTCTATGTATTCATCTGATTGAACAAATTCAGATATTTTGTGTAATTAGATATATAAAATATTAAAAAAGTAAATTTAAAAATAGATTGTTAGATATTTTATGTGAATTTTTATACTGAACATTTTTGTATTAGTTATTGAGGTTAATTGTTCCAGATTCAATTTTATATATATTCATGATCAAGATTTTTTTAATTTTCTAAATCACTATATATCTGAGAAATTGATTGTATGACGTACCAGTGTATCCCCATTGGATCTTTATATCATATTTTTCAGCATCATCGCCTTCATCATTGTATAGAGCAATGTTAAATGGTGCTGTTGATTGAGATTCCATAGTTGCAGGTATTGTGTATGCACTTCTAGTTCCAAGAATATCGCCATTGTCATCATAAAATGTCGCAATAACTTCTACCCCTCTAATAGTTCTATCTAATGAATTTTTTACCTCACCTACTAACCCATCAGGCAAAAACTTTTTACCTTTTTTAATTTTATGTTCAAGTAATTCAACTGAAGGTTCTGTAAGTTTATTTTCGCCTTCTTGATTGTTTATATTACTAAAATCAAAGTTGTTTCCAAATAGTTTATTTTCGCCTTCTTGATTGTTTATATTACTAAAATCATTTTTGTCTATGTTGAAATTAAACTTGTAATCATCTGAATCTTTATCTATTTTGAATGTAAATTTTGTATCCTGATTCAAATTTATAGGCTCAAAAAGTACTATACCTTTTGCTTCAGTATTTGGAGGTATTTCTGATGTTATTACAGAATATTTAGAAGAATGTTTTGCTTCATATTTTTTCTTTCCTTGAGATGCTTTCGAATCAGAAATATCATTAAAACTTAGAGTATCATCATTATCTTCATTGGTATTTTTTATTGTCAAAAATACTTTTGTGTCCTTATCATTGACTTCTATTTTATGTAATGTAACTATTATACCACTTTTCTCTATATCTTGTTCAATTGTTATAATATCCGCATTTGGATCAATAGTATCAAGACAAATTATTTTTTCAATTGAATTCAGTAGAATTCCAGGTGCAGATTTGTAACCATCAGATAATGATTGATAGTCTATTCTTTGTCCAGTTACACCATCAAGTTTTATACAATCGCCTTCTTCTATAGATTGTTCTATCTCCTTAATAGAATAAATTATCACAACCTTATCCTGATCTCCTTTATGAAATAACTGAAATCCTTCAATACCAGATTTTGGTGGAAATATATTCGAGACTAATCCTGTTATTGTTGCTTTTTTTCCAACATTAGAATCAGGACTTTGGAAATATGTATCAATGTTGGTATCATCAAAAATTAATGTATTGTTTTTCTTTACATCGTTGGACAAACCTATTACTTGAGATGAATTATTTTCTTGTTCTTTCATATCATTTAAAATTTCTGTATCTATTTTTTCTTTAGTATCAGAAGTAATATTGGTATTATCAATTGATGTATTTGTATTCATAAAAGACGGTATTTTTTTTTCGGATGTGAAATCAGATGATTTTTCCTCAGGTAAAGGTACATTTTGTGGTGAAGAAAATTTAATCGATTGAATCATGTTCTGAATTTCTGGTAAAAGTTCATTGAATAAATCTTTAGAATGAAAACTAAATTTATAAAAAATATCGTTGTTTATAACCCATGTAATGAAATGATGGATATTTTGTTTCTTTGATACAGTAGTATATTCTATTTGCCAAGCGTCTGTTTTACCTTCGTTTACAGTAGTTTGACTATCACTTACTAAAGAAAAAGTTTTATTTTTTTCTAACTTATTTTTATATTCAAATTGAACATATTCAATTAATGTTTCACATTTGCACTCATTTTTAAATTCAGAGCTCTTTTGAACATATATAGAAAAACTTGTATGGGTATCATCAGTTAATTCATTTTTAAAAATAATAATACAACTATCTTTATTTATGCATTTTAATTGATCAGTGCTAGGATTTGATGGACTCCAAGTATCAGGATATTCCATTTTAATTCCGATGAAATTATTTGAAAATGTCTGTAATTCTGCAAAACTCGAAGCTACAACAAATGAAATATTTGCTAGGCCTAAAATAAGAATTACAGATAATAATACTAATTTGTGATACATTCTATCTTTTATGTTATTAAAAATTATCCTATATATTCTTGTTGAACATTGATTTGATTTTTTCGATTATAGCGATGAAATTAAATGAAATACTATTTGAATAAGAATAATTTCTACAACACTTATTTCTGTATTATTTTTTATATATTCCTATTAGATATCCACTCCAGAACCTAGAATTAAATTTTTTCAAAATATTCAACTTAGAAGAAAAAATCAATATTAGTATTTTAGCAGTGAAATTCAGAAAACGATTAGTTGAATTTTTTTTCTGTAAAACAAGTCCTGGTAAATGATATTTAATACATATCTATTTTCTTTTTTATATTGCTCTTGACTCTATAATCATATTTTCGATCATTTCTTATGTGTCAATATTGTATTTAGATTTTTTATAATCATACAATATAAATTAGTTAGAAATAGTCCATATTATTGATTCAATCACGGGATCATATTTAAGCACGAATTATGTATAAATATGCTAAATTATGTCTATTTTATGCTCCAAATGTACTGGTATTACATAAAATAATAAAATATTTTACAAGATAGTATTCTGACATTAATAAATTTATAGTTTTGAAAAACAACGATCCTAAAAAGACTTATTTAATCTATCTTTTCTACCTCTTTTAGGATTGCCTTCAAGCCAACATTTTCACATCTCAAAAATCATGGATATAGTTATTGCATTAAAACCTTTTTCTGTCCTTGACGTGGGTACTGGATTTGGTAAATATGGAATTCTATGTAGAGAATATCTTGAATTATGGGATGGAAGACAAGAATATAACTTTCTCAGACGAATAGACGGGGTAGAGGCGTTTGCTAATTATATTACACCTTTACACAAATTTATCTATAACAATATTTATACAGAAAATATAATCGATCTGGTTAAAAAACTGGATTATAGGTATGATTTAGTTTTAATAATCGATGTTTTAGAACATTTCACTAAAGAAGAAGGTGAACGGTTATTAGAGACTTTATTGTCTAATAATAAGAGTGTTTTAATAGCCACTCCTAGGAAACCTAGTAATCAAAAAGATGTATTTGATAATGTTTTTGAGATCCATAAGTCTTTATGGAAAAAGAAGGATTTAATGCGATTCGGAAACCATTATTTTATTACCGATAATATATCTCATATTGTATATATTACAAAAGATAAAGAATTACTACTTAATCTTCGGAGAGAATTAAAAGAATTAAAGATATATAGACATGAATCGTTCCTACTACGTTTAATATCTAATAAAAGAGATATAACCAGAAGTTTGAAAAAAAAACTTTCTTCAATACATTTGATAGTAAAAATCTATAGAGAATTTAAAAAAAAATAGCTATAAATGTTGCAGTTAAGTTTAGAGTATTTCACATCCAATTTTGATTAAAATAATATTTCTGACTTTTGAATTATAGAGATAAACAAATAATTTTATCTAATTGTATGCCTGCTGTAGATCACATTTTATACTACTCTTTTTGATACATGGATAGTAATCATCAAAATATTCTGTTCTATCCTCAAAATACTGCATCAAGCTCAATCAGACTTTTCTCAAAAGGTGAATGCAACCTATGTTTCAAATGCAATAAAATTACATGCTTGTGGGTACATATATATCTATATATACCCCTATCTGTGAAAACTATATGTCTTTCATGTTTGGATATAAAAGATTTGATAAAACTCCCACAAACATGTTTCTCCCTTCTGATATATGGATTCCTAGCAATCTCTGAACTGGTTCAATACAGATCCATAACCAAAAATGCGGATTATCCATCTAAAATATATTTCATATATAATAAAAGCAATTATCCTTTTTCTTTTGTAGATCTGACAGGAGCTAAACATTCTCATATTAGAACTCAACCAAATAGCAATATTGCATAATTTTGTTACAAACTCACAAAAAAGAAAGTGAAGGCTAAAGCCACAATTCCAGTATCATCCGAATTGTTAAAAATAGTTAATGGGTGATGACAGAAAAGAGAATATTTTTTTGTTATAGGAAAGAAAAAAAGATAACAATAGATAAGGCAATAACAAAAGATGTTATTACAGCGACAATATATCTATTGAGGGAAAGCCTCGTATATTCTATTTATCTATATTTTCTAGAGTTAATTTTACATAATACTGCAAAGTTACTAAAAATTGAAAATTAAAACGCAAAATTTTCATATAATATCTACTCATATTTATAATTAGTAAATTTTTATGATTTTTCTATTGTACTAGCTAGATCTCATTTGATGTTCATTTGTTGTGTTTTATCTTCTTTTTGATTACTTGTATATTTGATTTATAAATCAATTTAAATTTTCAAACAGTAGGTTTACATTAAGCTCCAATCTTTAGTGTCTTCGTTCCAATGCCTGGAATAAGTTTTGTATATGATTCAGAAAAAAAGACAGAGCGTAATAGAAACCTTTTTTTGGAGTCGATAAATTCATTGATTCATGACAACAACTATACATCTGAAGTTTTGTTAGTAAATAATTCATATTTCTTAGCTTGTACGAGATATCCGGATTATCCAATTACCACTTTTGAGAGTGACAAAGTATGGATTTGTCTTGAAGGAAGTGTGTATAATAAAGAATTCACCCAAGTAAACATGGAACTTAATAATTTACTTGAAGAAAGATATGAAAACAGATCAGACGATAAAATTATCAATTGGTTATTAAATACAGATGGAGATTTCATAATATACGTATTAAATAAGCAAACATCTGAATTCGTAATTTTGAATGATGCATTGGGCAGATTACCGATATATTATTATATTAACGATAGTCAAATAATAATTTCTAGAGAAGTCCAGTTCATCCTTAATTTAATGCCAGAAATTAGATTTGACAACATGGCTATCGCTCAATACTTACTCTTTAGATATCCTTTGGGAAAAAAGACACTAATAAACAATGTTTATAGGCTTGAGCCAGGATCTCTGATTAGTATATCAAATAACAATTCTAAACCAAAAGTACAAACAATTTATTGCTTCAATTTTGAAAGGAAGACTAATTATAAAGATATTGATAGAAGCGTTGATGAATTAATTATATTATTTTCAGAAGCGTGTAAAAATAGAGCTAATAAGAATAATAAGAATATCCTCTCATTAAGTGGTGGACGTGATTCAAGATCTGTTGCTGCAGCCCTGTACAGAAACAAAATTCCTTTTATTGCAGCAACAATGAATGATTCTAGGAAAAAATATACCCGAGACATGGATATCGCTGAAAAAGTAGCCAATATATTAAATGTGCAGTGGGAGGGATATCAACTTGGATCGCCTAAGGGTAAAGATTTACAAACACTACTCAGAATGAAAAATGGTTTGAATTATTTGTCTATGAGTTTTATGTTACAATTTTTCGAACAAATCAAAATAAAACACGGTTCTAAAGTTAACTATTTCTCAGGAGATGGTGGAGATAAGGTGCTACCTTATCTAGGATCCTCGAGAAAATTTGAAGACATAAATGACTTGATTAACTATATTGTATCTACAAAATATGTTTTGTCCATAAATGATGTAGCAACTATTACTAATATTGCAGAACATAAAATTATTGACGAAATCAGAAAGAATGTTTTATTATATCCTGAAAAAGACTTAAATCAAAAATATATTCATTTCTTAATATATGAAAGGGCTTTCAAATGGCTTTTTGAAGGAGAAGATCGAAATAGATTCTATTTTTGGAGTGTAACCCCATTTTATTCCATATCCTTCTTTAGTTATGCAATGAATTGTTCTGATGAGATAAAATTCCATGATCGCTTGTATCAAAAATTCATCTCAGAATTGTACTCACCTGTGACTAAGGTTGAATATGCAGGTTCGTATGGCAGCCATAAAACTCTAAATAAGTACATAAATTATGTCTCAAGAAGACTAAAGCTTAAGAAAAGAAACAAAGACAACAAAAACTACCAATCTGCTTTGAATATCAACTCAAATGCAATATCCTGTATACATGACCAACTAAACAATTGTACATCTATTTGTAGTTATCTATCTAATTCTCAATTAGAAAATATCCTGAATAGTAATTACCAATTCAACAAAACAGCTATCGATAATTTACTGACAATTACATCAACTATCGATAAATTGCATTGCAATGGAAGTACATTGCAAAAATATCATAATTTAGAATTTACCTGAAACATAGTTTTCAATTAACTAATGCTTTAATGTCTTCGTATTTATGTCATAACCTAGATTGAATATCTCTGACCCATCTTGTTCTCTTCATATACTGAAAACTATCTGTTATGATTGATCAATTATCTATAAAGCTCGCTTCAATTTATCTTTTGGATACATCATGGCAAATAGCTTTTACTAATTATCATGTGTGATAATATGTAAATATTATTAGAAAATACATGATAAGTAATATAGTAGCTTAGCTGTTTGGATATTGGTACATCCCCAACTTCACTTCAATATAGAGTATGTAAAGTTTGAACTAGCTTATACATAAAAGGTATTTGTACCTCATAAAGATTTTCATAGTTACATTCCACAATATGTCAATTATCATTCAAATTGACATGGAAAAGTGATTGTTTTGTATTAATTGTTCTAAATAATTTCTTGCTTAAAATTGGTATTCGGGTTACTTTAGATGATTGTGAATGTTTTTTATATAATGATTCGTAGTCATGAATAAAATTATGCGATGCTTTTTTGTTATAATCTGATGGACTTAATTCTTCATACCAATCAATATTAATAACATGTTTTTTTGATAATGATATTATTTTCTCGATGACAAATTCGATTTCAGAAGGTAAAACATGTAAGAGAACCTCAGAGAGTATAACCAGATCATATTTCTTGTCATGTAAATCAAGCGATTGTATGTCTTTATTTAAAAAAGTGATTTTATTACTATAGTCAGATAGATAATTTCTTGCGTTTTCTATCTGATGTGGTGATAAATCTACTGCCAAATACTCTTCGACATTATGAAAGTTATCTAATAATATTTTAGTAATTCTGCCAAATCCACATCCTAATTCTAATACTGAAGAAATATTTTGATCAGATGTAAAAACATTCTTTTTCAAATATTCTTCGAGCACTTTTTCCTGTAATCTAAAATTTTTACTATATCTAAAGTTTTTTTGATATATCTTTCCACGTTCGAGCCAGTATTTAGATGGGTCGTAAGTAAAAGTCATTTAATATAATACTAACTCATTGGCATATAAAATTATGTGAAAAAATTAAAAAATAATACAAATGACTAATTCAAATTCAACTATATTGATTAACATAAATTCGTATATTTGTATTGCTTAGAGAGAAAATATATTTTCAAACATGAAAATCATTTTTATAATTGATTATAAGAAAACGAACTTTGGTTAGTTAGTATAGATCTTTCAATAAACTATCTTTTTATATTTGATCAATGTTCTAAAATTTTTTTTTTTTGGTGAATGCACTCATATTCTTAAGCTTACTTTAAGTCATTCAAATAACTAAGATTTAAAGTACAACTTTTTTCGTAATACTTCCCACAAAATTACCATGAATATAACATTATCCAAAAAAAACTCGACTTCTAAAGATTTACTGGATTAAAATTATTAGATTCAGATTCTAATTAATAAATAAATCAAAATATACTGACACAAGATCTGTTGAATACATGTAAAAGTCCTTTTCTATCTTCTAGCCAACTGGCTAATCCCTAATTACACACACTCCGTTCAATAAGCAAGATCTCGACAAAGTAGAATAGTAACACACAACAAGGAGTTGGTCAGTTGGATAAGAGAAGGGATAACAGGAAAAGACTTTTACATGTATTCAACAAGGCATTAGATATTATATGAAAATTTTGCATTTAAATGATCAAGCTGGTATATCATGTGTACTCGCAAAGTATCAAAATAAACTAGGAAATGAGGCTAAAGTAATCAAAGTGAGTGATGACAAATATGGAATATATGAATATTATCATGATTATGTAGAATTAATTAGACAGGATGAATTTATAGAAAAATCGTTGGAAGAATCAAAATATTATGATGTTATTCATGTTCATAGTAAATTTGGAATGATTTTTTCTCTGAGAAAAAGATATGGAATCTCAAAGAAGATAATACTACACTATCACGGGACAGATATTAGAGGATTAGATAATTTTGATCAGAAAAAAAAGGACTATAATGAAAAACTTTTGTTTGTATTATTGAAGAGTATTAAAAATAAAAAAAGCGGAAAAAAAATAAACAAGGGTTCAAGACATATAATTTCACAATTACTTTCTGATAATGTACTTGTATCTCAAAAAGATTTATCAAATTATGTGAAAAATTCAATATATATTCCGAATCCCGTTGATTCAGATCATTTTTGTAAATACGAAAATCCTAATAAAAGAAAAGCAGTATTATTTAAAACCGAAACATCGAATATAGAAAAAACTTTAGTAACACTGTCTAGAAATTTTAACTTTTCAGCAGAAGTACATGATAGAATGTCTAAACCTATTAAATATAGCAAAATGCCAGAATTTTTAAATCAATATGAAATGTATGTAGATATTAGATTTATCAAAGAACTTCTTTTAGAAGATTTAAGTGCAACAGCACTACAATCATTAGCATGTGGATTAAAAGTAATAACTCCACAATTAAAAATATTGGACACTTTGCCTCATCAACATAATCCTACACAGATAGTAGAGAAATTGTTCAAACTCTATAAACAAAAAACTAGTTCAAGAATAAGAATAATAAACAATTTTTTTAAATTTAGTTAATTATACTCACTAACATAATTCCGTTACTCATATTCTGAATAAGTATTTGATAATATCCAGATTAAATCTTCTAGTTTTGTAATAGTTTGAAATTGCATATTTTTGAGAATCAAATGTTGTATTTCCATTGTCTCCAACATTCTTCAATTGCATTAAATTCTGGACAACCAACAGAAAGATATTCTGGTTTTATATTATCTTTATTTTCAGTTAGATATCATCTTGTTATTTTGAAACAATATGTAGTTGCTCTATCTAAGAATACAATATATTTACCTTTAATTCTTTTCTGGATTTGTTTTAGATAATCAACAAATGTATTTTTGTTGAATTTATCATATTGTACAAATAATTGTTTATTATCTAATGATAAACATCTAAATACTATTGTTTTTTTATGGCAACCAACAGTAACTGTAACTATTGGTCTTCTATTTTACACAAACCTTTTCTTTATCTTGGAAATATAATTATAAACAAATATTGATTTATCTGGTACTATATTGTTCCAATTATTCTTCTTTTTCTTTTACAGAAATAGCATTCACGAATATTTTCTTTGGTATCATGTTTAGATATACATCTATGAAGTAATGTCTAAATGTAAATATTATGGTAGTGTAAACCGCTTCGATTATTATGTCATAAGCCTGCTTAGTAATTCATCCATGTTTGTTGGATTCTAATTCATCTTTTATTGTTATTAGAATGTCTTTAGGAACATTTGGAGGTCTACCATCTTTTAGTTTATTTTTTAATCTATCAATTCCTTCTCTATCTTTTTAACCAATCTGAAGTCCATATTGTACTTTTATGAAGATGTTTTGATACTTGTGCAGGAATTTGTTTAACATTTATTACATTAAATACAAGTAACATTATTTATTTTACAACTCCATCAGATTCCACTTTATAAAGTTGATCAAATCTTGTTCTAGAAATCTTGTTGCTCAATCAAATCAATAAACTGTACACTTAGTTAAATTTATTATTGTCTAAAATATACAAACATCATGCTAGTATTGTCAGCATAATTATATTAATTGTTATAAGTATAGAAAAAATAGATAATTATGGATTAGATATAGAATTAAGATATTGTTTAGATATTTTTCAATTCTTGTCTAATATAGATAAAAGAAATTATATAATTGAAAATTCTTGTCTAATATAGATAAAAGAAATTATATAATTGAAATATCAAATGAATATATATAAGAAGATAAAATATTTTTAATTTGTATAGTATGACAATACATAAGAAATTAACATAATAATTAATTTGGAAGATACCTAGAGGCAATATTGAAAGGAATGTGTATGGAAATTGTATCTGACATAGGATCATAAATTATATATGTAGACGTCATATCTATCTCTGAAAAATTCATATTTATAAATGAATTATTTACTTTTACATTATTTGCATTCATAACAGGAAAATCTATCCTAGTTTTGTTTATACCATCTGAAGTAATATGTATAGGATTAGTTACTACTTTTATATCAGTTGCAAAAATATCAAATCCTAAAAGATTATAACTTAGACTAGGGATTGTATATTCTAAAGATTCAGCATTATCTAAAATAGATGATTTAATTGTATTATTTGGAAATACATCTTCAGAACTTATTTTTATGTTATATTCAAGTTTTTTTGTTATATCAAAAATTGTATTTTTAAAATTGAAGAAAGTATCTTCTAAAATATTTGAAGAATTAATTTTATTTTCTTGGCCATAAGTTGAAAAAAAATTATTGATTATAAATAATAGTAGTATTGATACTAAACAAATTGAAAAATTGATTCTAAATGAAAATCACCATATAAAACATAATTAAAATATAATTTAATGATTTATTTATAGATTAACAAAAATTATCATCATGTAATACACTAGTTTATTATTTTAGATTTTTATATTGTTACAAATTATATTATAATTGCATATTGTTTAAAAATACATTTCATAAATTAATAATAACAATTCCTATGTATACTAAACACCTGTAAGTTTTGTTTTTCTACGTAAACAAGCATCTTTCACATCGTCAAGTTCATATTTTTTATGTTTTCTTCTCTCCATTACATATCCAGTTTGGGAATGATAGTATATGATCATGTCGTCAGGATAAAATGATATTATTTCATGATTTTCAGTATCTGTAGTCATATGTTGCAGATGTATTTTCTCCCATGCAAATAATGAATCTATTTCTCCTTCAAAATGAAATGAACTACCGCATGGACATTGAACATCTCTCCAATTACCGCTAAGATTTTGTAACCAAATATTATTTTTTTGATTAGTTTGTTGAAAGTTCATATTACTTATTAATTGATGATTAATTTAAATATTTCACAGATTAAAAAATAACAGATTATTTTTTCTTTCTTATCACTATATTTAAATTATCGAGTCCTTGCCATTCTATTTCAAATCCAAGATTAGTAATTACTGAAATATGAAGAGATTCTGGTATATTATTAGCAATTAAAATGGAACGTACGTTATTAAACTTTTCTTCTTTTTCAAGTAGAGAAAAGATTTGTTTTAATTTTTTATTTAGAATCAAATATGAACCAATAATTGTATAGTTATTATTAATTTGATCTTTAGTTAAATAAGACTTTATTATTTGCAAAATTGATTCTATTGTTACATTTTGTTGTAATGCGATTTTATCTAATGATATAATATCTTGATCTGTCTTTATTAAATTCCCTAGTATTCTACAAATTAGTGATTTATTATTATTAATCTCATAGTGAATAATCTCATTATCTAAGAATTTCAGGTACTTTAAAATATTTTTAAGTGAAATCATATTATTTTCATAGAAAATAAAATGTTCTTTAAACCGATCTTGAAAAAGGTAATTAAAAGGTTTTAGATTTTCTTTATTTGAAACTAAAGATCTTTTATCAACAGCTATTAGAAAATGCTCTTTATTTGATTCTAAAATATCTTTGACTTTTTGAAATTTTCTTTTAAGATAGTCTAATGTCCAAAAACCAACTATTTCAAAATATACTTTTTTATTCGAACGTGTAAAAAGAAAATCTGGTATAATTACATGTCCGTTAGTTAGAATCAAGGGATCAGGTTCACGTATTAAATTCCATTTTGTTTTGGCCTGAATAAATTTATCCGCAAATTTTTTTTCTACTGTACTATCATATAAATAATAATTTTTATTATTATGTAAAGGACTTATAAATTCATATACGTTATTGAAAATATCTTTACTAAAAATATGTTTAGAAAAAGATATATCATTGTTAGAAAGGTTCAATTCATATAATTTTTGTCCTTTAGAAGTGTTTCTAACTATCCATCCTTTGATTAACCAGTTAGGTGCCATTACAATATATGGAAGAAGTTTGGACATCATTGTTCCGTATTTTGTACTTAATTTAAAAATGCTCAGAGGTCCGTCTATAGTACATAACAAATTATGATTACGCTCATAATTATCAATGATTATAGATTTGGTATGTGAAATAGTAGATTTTAATTCATACATTAAACCAAATTTTCTTATATAACGTAATACTTGTTTCCAATATTTTCCTCCGTTCATGGAGAAATCGAATTTAGTGCATCCAAACAATAAAGTTTGAAGAATAGAAAGATTATACCGATCGATCAATTCAACAGGAGATAAACAATTAAAATTAGTTAGTAACAGATTATCTTCTAAATCTGACCATGTATATTTTTCAATATAATCTACAGGAATATCTATTTGAGAAGAAATCTTGTTGAATATTTGTTTACGCTTATTATTATCCAAAGATAAACCTATTTTTGAAGATTCTTCAAATAACATTTGTCGTAATCGATAAGAAGAGATTACGGTATTAGAGATAGAAATATAATTTTCAGGATATTGAAAATTACATCTTCTTTCTAATAGAACTGCAAATGATCGAATTAATTTATAATTATTGAAATCTGATTCTAATATAGAAATTTGCTCTTGCAATATTCCTTTTTTACTTTTTTTCGTAGATAGATCTTTGAAGATATCAATCATAGTATTAGCTATATCTAATTTTTGAACATCACCAATATCACAGAAAAGTGGCACTATGTTCTTACCTTTATTGATTATCTTGTATTGAAGTAATTCTGCAGGTAACATTTTAGAAAGAATAGTTAATAATCAATAGAAAAGAATCAATGATGGTGTAAACTTCCAATCCAACCTAATTTCCTAAAATAATAAAACATAGATGTAGTAAGTACGGTGGAAACAACAATGATAATAATAAGTGTGCTATAAACTCCAAATGGTTCCCATGTATTATTCAAAGATCCTGGTAAATGAATATTCATTCCATAAATTGTACTCATTATAGTATAAGGAATAGACAATGTAAATACCATAGTTAAAATAGAAATAATCTTGTTAGTTTTTTCGGTACTAAGCATATAATCTGCATCCTTATAAATTTCGATAGCTTCTTTTGATTCTTCTAGTGTATCTACTACTTTATTTATATGATCTTTTACATCATCAAAATATAAAGTTAGATCCTCTTCAGAAAATTTTTGAATATCTATAGTTAAACTAGTTATAATTCGTCTAAGTGGTAATAACACTCTTTTTATAGTAGTTATTTCTCTTCTTAATAATGAAATTTCTTTAGCTACTGCTATTTTTTCATCATATACAGCATCTTCTATATCATCAAGATTGCCAATTATTTTCATCAAAATATGAAAAAGATCATCAACTAATGCATCAATAATTGTATGTAATAAATAACCAGAAGATTTACCCATTATTAATTGTCGGTCGTTTTTATTTCGATCCTGTTTACATAATTGAACTAATTCAGTCAAAGGTTTTAAATCACCTTGATGTACAGTTACTAAATAATTAGATCCGATAAAAATAGATAACTGACTTATTCTAGGTATATTATCATCTACTGTTCCGGTAGGAAAATGAAGTATTACAAAAACATGATCGTTATATTTATCGATCTTTGGTATTTGTATTTTTGAAAGACTATCTTCAATATTTAACTCATGAAAAGGATATTGCTTACCTAATTCATCCATTTTTTCTCTTGTAGGATTTTGAACATCTATCCACTTTAAACCATTACTAGTAATTATATTAAACTGATTAGACATGAAATCATGAGATTTTTGACCAATATCCAATTATTTTAACCTACTAATTAACACTGGTATTACAAAAATATAAGTTATATCTTAAGCAAGTAAAAATGATTGGAATTGTATCTCATTCGGATGAACTGCTCTTGAGTCTGAGACATAAATAAAATCGTTAGAATCTATATATATCACTGACTAATAGAAATTCTCCTTCTTTTACGCCTAGTTTTCCCCAGCTTGAAATATAATTTCCATCACTATCAGACTTTTGTACTAAATAGTTTTGTGTATCTATTAGATATACATTATCTTTAGAATCAACTGCTAGACCATGATGTTCATTAAACCCATATGGAGGATTTTGTTTTCCTTGGTAACCCCAATGGTCAATAAAAGCACCGTTGTTAGTAAATTTTTGAATATTCTCATTATCTTCATAATCAACATAAACATTATCTTTTGAATCTATTGTAATTGCATGATGTCTAAATTCTCTTGATCCGTTCCCAAAACTGTCCCATTCCATAATAGAAGTACTGTTGTTAGTAAATTTCATAATTTTACGATTGTCATGATCAACTACATATACGTTATCATTAGAATCTATATTGATCTTTTCGATTTTTGATGAATTGATCTGGACCTTTTCTGGAGTTCTCCAGCTTGTTACGAATGTACCGTTGTTAGTAAATTTTTTAACACTGCATAATTTTTCATACGTTACGTATACATTTCCTTTAGAATCTACTATAATACCATGAACATGTAAAAATTCATTGGGAGATGGATCATATTTCCCCCATCATTTTATAAAAGTACAATTTTTATCAAAAACTTGTACATAATTTTTGAGTACAAGATCATTTATTTCATTATCTTTCTTTTTATCTTCTTGTATTACTTCATCTATATTGTCAAATAAAAGTGGAAATCACTTTGAATAAATATATTATTAAAACTTAAGAATAATGAAAAGTATAACGTAAAAGAAATAGAAAGGCCCAGAAAAATTTTCGCAAATATTCTTTTTCATTAATTCTTATGGTGAAAAAAATACCAGAAAAAAACTTGATAAAGATATTCTCCAAAATACTTTTATTTTTGAATATTGAGTTGTAAAAAATTTGCATAATATATTGACAATATAAGACACATATGAATAATTTGTTAAATGATTTTAAAAATATTTTAAAGTATTTTAAAATCTATTAGTTAATTTTTTAAAATATCAAATAAATATAGATCTGATTAGATATTAAAATTTATCAAATTGTGCAAATCATAGATAAGGAATGGAGTAGTTGATAGATTTTCTTTAAAGTTTAAAAAAAGATTTCATTTATAATATTTTATATCCATACAATTTTGACGTTTATGGTATAATATGTATTGTATAAGATTAAAAGATTTCGACAAAATTAAATATTTGTAAACAAAGATCTTATAATTTACATAGTGAAAAACATTTAGTTTAATATTTTAGTTATATATTAATATATGTCTATATTATTTTATTTAATAAAGTATATCTACATATTTTTATATAAAAATATAACTATTTTATCTATTGAAAAATTTACTCAACCAATGTTTGGCACTATGAACTACAGGTATGGTAAAATCATCAGATATTATAACTGGACAATTTGTTTGATGTAATAAACTAATTAAATCAGAATTAGTATAAAAATTATATTTTCCAATAGTTGCACTTGTTATTATTAGATCAGGTTGAGAGATATTTATTGCAGATAAAATAATATCTGATAGCCTTTCACTATTATTGTAAATTCTAGGAGACAAATAAATGTCATTAACATCAAATTTTATTTCTTCTAAATATTCCAGATGTTTTGATTTAGTGTTGTTAGGATTATTTATCTCTATTTCTGAAATAGAATTGACATTATTTTTCTTTTGTTTTAAAAATAAGATCCTAACATTAAATATATCTGATTTTGATAACCACATGACAGTTTTTAGTACTAGATCTGAATCATGGTGTTCATCATATATTACAACTAAATTCTTTTTAGAATCTACTTCTGATGTAAGTGAATTTGTTTTATTATTATATTGAAATAATAAATGATCATTTCCTGTGGTTTTAATTGCCAAGATATCACATGTAATTAGTGTTTGTAGTTTTTTACTACTTCGAAGTGTTTCATAATCAGATATCAAAAGTTTGATTTTTTGTTCTTCAATTGTAGCTAATATTGCTTCTGTGGAATCATGTGAAATACGTACTAGATAATGATTCATTATATTTTCTTCTTCTAGAACTTTTTCTAATGGTTCAAAAGACTTTCTAGCTCCGTCTGCAAATGCTATTCCTGCAGATAAAGGTGTTTGATTTGGCACTGTAATTGTTCTCAAAACATTTATCTCTCCATCGTTTTGATTAGCTAAGTAAATAGCATAATGAATTAATCTATCTGGATTATCTGGGGTATATGGTAAAAGAATTCTGAAATCAGATCTTGATAAATTACCTTCGCTCGTTACAATTGGTGCATAATGATCTATTTCTTTCTTAAAAGTATACATCCTATACAATGAAAAACCAATAATAACCCATAAAGCGGTAATACCCCAACTTAGAGGTTGTGTGATCAACAAATATAGAGCTAAACCTAATTTTAAAAAAATGCCAATTATTGGAATTATTGGAAATAAGGGAATTTTAAAACCATATTGTAATTTATCGCCATAAATTCTACGAATGGTTATAACGGCTATATTTACTTGAGTGAATAACAAAAGGAAAATTACTCCTGCTGCCAATGCTATTTGATCCAATGGTAAGGCATAAGCCATGACTATCATAATTATTCCAGATAAAACAGTTGCTATGTGAGGTGTTTTATTCTTTGAATGAATTTTGCTGAGTTTTTGGGGTAAATTATAATATCGTCCCATTGCAAAAGCTACTCTAGCCGATGAAAATGTAGTAGCATTTAATGCAGCTAATGTAGATATTATTCCTCCACCTAAGACAATTAAAGTTCCATACGGAAGAAAGGAATCTACAGCTTTCATTATACCCAATTCACCATTATTACCAATAAATTTCCAAGTTGGGGAATTATCAGGAGAAGAAGAAGCACCTATTGCTACAAATGCAACTAGACAATACATTATTACTACTATAGCTAATGATATGAATATTGCCCTAGGAATATTTTTTCTAGGATTCTTGACTTCTTCTCCAGTTTGAACAATTATTTCATAACCTTCAAATGCAATAAAAGTTAGACCCATAGCTGCTACTAGACCTGTGAGTCCCATAGGCATAAAATCTGAAAAGTTAGTGTCCCATTCTGGATTTCCAAATAAAATTGACAATCCAACTATTATAATTACTACAATTGTTCCTAATTGAAGAATTGTCACTAATGTTCCAGTTTTTCCTGTTTCAGAAACACCTTTGATATTTATGTATGTAAAGATGATAATAGAGATTATTGCAATTAATTTATCTAAAGATAGGAAATCAAAAAATTCCGAAGTTGTGAATATGTTGGTCATCTGTAGTAGACTAGAGAGAAAAGATCCAAAACCTAATGCATACAAGCTTCCTGCAACAATATGCGCGAACCATGCTAACCAACCACTTATGAAGGCGTTTGGTCTAGGAAGTCCTTTTTTGATCCAGAGATATCCTCCACCCGCCTCAGGCATAGCAGATCCTAGTTCTGCATAAGCCATAGCGGTAAATAATGTTATTATGGCATTAATTATAAAAGCTATTATAACTGCACTGCCTGCTAATCCTATAGCTGGCCCAGTTAATACAAATATTGATCCACCGATCATTCCTGCAATCCCTATCATAATTATGTCAATAAGACCCAAGGATCTCACAAGGCGAGGATTTGATGGTGATGGAAATTGTTCCGAATTATATATCTTATCTCCTGGATCCGACAATGTTGTAAATAACGTATCCGATAGAAAGATCAATTAAATGTTTACATATATAATAATAAAGATTAGATTCCAAATATATATTATAAAATCACATAACATTTAATACATATTTTTCATTCAAAAGTTTAGATGGTATGTTTACGGGATAACATAAGTAATAAAATTACGGTAGCTACATTAGATGGGAAATCATATTACAAGATTATAAATATTCTTAAAACTCTGCAAATAGATTATGAGGAATTATCTCCACTTGATGCACAAAGAACAGATTCTAAAATAATTATAACTTCTAAAAAAGAATCAAATGTTTTTAAGAAAAGGAATATAATGTTAGATTCAGATCTTAGTGATAATCTTATAATTGTAAAAGCAAAAATAATAAGAAAATTTATGCAGACACATATTTATGACCAACTAGTAATAGGAATTGATCCTGGAAGCAGAATTGGCATCTCTATTTTTTATTATTATAACGAAGTAGACAGCATAGTTTTATCATCAGAGAAATCTACAATTGATTTTATTTATCAAATACTTAGTTCAATTAATTCAAAGAAAAAAATAATACGAATAGGAAATGGAGATATGAATATGGCTAAAAATATTGCATATTATCTAAAAAATAAATTTAAAGATTTAATTCACATAGAAATTGTAGATGAATACGGTACATCGAATAAGAATATTGGAAGGAATAGAAGGGGAATAAAAGATAAATCTGCTGCAAGATCGATTGCATTTCGAAATGGAAAAACATACAAATTATATGACGACAATACTATTAGAAATATTAAAATGATGAAATGATATAATATATGTATGAGAAATTTACAGGAGATAATCAATTTAGATGACAGAATTTTTGCAGTTTTATATATTAATTCAAATGGTAAGATTTTAAATTCATTTTTTTCAGATAAACATAAAATTGATGATGAAATAACAGAATATATATCAAAGAATCTTTATATAAACAATTATAAATCTGATTTATTAGGTAACCGTCTTTGGGATATTTTAGAATTTGATAATATTAGGATCACTAGGATCCATGAATTAGATAAAGTAGTAATAGTACTTTCTAAAAGTAATTTAAGACCAGAAGAGGTTTCTGAGATCATAATTGATTATTGGTGTGAAATGAACAGTAATGATCCGGAAAGTTTATTTTGATGAGAGGACAGTGCCAAAAGAATAAATTTATAATCTGTAAAATAGACTTTTATTTTGTAAAAAAGAAATGAGTAAGAAATTAGCTGTTGCTTTTGGAATAATGATTATTTTAGGAATTATAATCTTTACAATTCCGCAATTAATAGGAAAAGATATCAGTCTAATGATGAAAATTTCTGCATTTATTTTAGTTTCTATATATATTGTTTTATCTTTTGAATTAATTCATAGAGGATCATTAGCTTTACTTGGAGCAGCCATTATTGTAGGAGTTGCAATGATTCTAGATTCTATACCTCCAGATGACGGTATTGATTTTATCATAGAATCAGTGGACTTTAACACAATTGGATTGTTATTAGGAATGATGATATTAGTTGCAATTTTAGGAGAAACTGGAATATTTTATTGGGTTGGAATAAAAGCTAATAAACTAAGTAAAGGAAATTTATGGAAATTAATGGTATTATTATGTACTTTTACTGCCATATCATCTATGTTCATAGATAATGTTACTACAATATTATTAATGGTTCCTGTTACATTATCAATAGTTAGAACGCTAAATGTGTCTCCAATACCGTTCATATTATCTCAGGTATTGGTTTCGAATGTAGGTGGAGCTGCAA
Organism: Nitrososphaeraceae archaeon; assembly: GCA_050043595.1. GTDB lineage: Archaea > Thermoproteota > Nitrososphaeria > Nitrososphaerales > Nitrososphaeraceae > TH1177. The sequence goes on from JBNAIF010000073.1 coordinate 21,789, forward strand.
CTTTAATTGGTGATCCGCCTAATATCATAATTGGATCTGCTGCAAATATAGATTTCAATTCATTTTTGATCTATATGGGACCAGTTATAGGAATCGTATTTTTAGTATCGATGTTATTTTTAAAATTTTATTATCGTAAGGAACTTAAAGTTGATGTAGATAAAACTGGACTTTCTCAAATTGAAGAAGGATCTGTAATAAAAAATAAGAACATGTTAATCAAATCAATGGCAGTTTTAACAGGGGTAATAATTTTATTTACTATGCATGGTTCAATTCATGTTGACGTAGCAATTATCGCATTAGGTGGTGCTGCAGTATTATTAGTTCTTTCTAGAGCACCGTTAGAAAAAGTATTGCATGAAGTAGATTGGGCTACATTGTTGTTTTTTACTGGTTTGTTCATAATTGTAGGAGTAGTAGAACATAGTGGATTAATTGAAAAATTAGCTATAACTGCACTTAACATAACTGGCGGGGATCCGTGGATTACATTTATTATGGTAATATGGATATCTGCAATATCTAGTGCATTTGTAGACAATATTCCATTTACTGCAACAATGATCCCATTAATAAAAACATTAAACATGGATCCAAATATAGCAGAATCCTTTGGAAATAGGGAAATTAGTCCTTTATGGTGGGCATTAGCATTAGGAGCAGATTTGGGTGGAAATGGTACACTTATTGGTTCTAGTGCAGGATTAGTTGCAGTTGGACTTAGTGCTAAATTTGGATACCCCATATCATTTAATAAATGGTTCAAAATAGGTTTTCCGTTTATGATTGTTACATTAATTGTAGGGACTATAATACTTCCATTATACTTAATGGTCGTAATCTAGAAAGCATATTAAAATAGTGATTATGATATACACATTATTATGTGAAAATAAATTAAATTGATAATAAATTTATAGTGAAAATAGCATTATGGTATGATGGAACATTTATCTAAAAACATAGTTCAAAAGACAGTAAAAATAAGTAAAAATAAAAATTTTTTATTAACAATAATGTTTTATGAGAATGGATGTTTCATTACTCTTTCTGAAGAAATTAATAAAATTGGTTCTATTACAATTTCATCTAGTTTTAAGAATAAAATTACATCTTCAAAGATTATTCCGAATAAATTTAATTCACTATTTGTAGAGTCTATTTCTCAAAGAATATCTTCTATGTTAAATGGAATATGTTTAATTTCTTTATATAACAAAACATTAGTAGATTTTGATGGTATGAAGATAATTATGGAAGAGATTATTGATACTATTGAGGAAAGGATCCAACATGAAAAAAATTGAAGATAACAATACTCCAGATTTACATGAATTTTTACACAGATTAGAAGAAAAAAATGAGTTAATTAAAATTAAAAAAGCAGTCAATACAAAATTTGAAATCGCGGCTATCATAAGTAAAATGGATGGAAAACAAGCTGTTCTATTTGATCGAATAATGGGATCAAAAATTAAAGTAGTAAGTAATATCGTTGGAACAAGATCACGATTTTGTTTAGCTTTAGGTGCAAAAAATATGCAAGATATTCATAATGTTACTAACAATGCTATTAAAAATATGAAAAAACCAACAATCGTAAAAGAAACTCCATCATATCATTACAGATCGTCTGCTAATCTTTCTATTTTACCGATAATGACACATTTTGAGAAGGATGCTGGACCTTACATAACATCATCAGTAGTATATGCAAAAGATCAAGACATGGGTAATCAGAATTCTTCTACACATAGACTATTAAAATTAGATGAAAAACATATGGCTATCAGAATGGTTGAGGGAAGACATCTTCATAGATGTTTTCTGAATGCAAAGGAGCATGGAGAAGATTTAAAAGTAGCAATTGTCATTGGTGTTCATCCTGCAATAAACATAGCATCAGCATATCAAGCAGTATATGG
>JBNAIF010000074.1:0-2699 GCA_050043595.1 Nitrososphaeraceae archaeon
ATGAGAGAGATAGAACCAAGAAAACATGGTGAATATATAGTAGATGGACGTGAATCATTTTCATCTACGTTCTTAATCTCTAAAACATATAAAACTCCAGAATTAGCTGGTATGGTTGTTTTAATAATAGTAGATAAAAATCATTTTTTCAGTTTTGCTTATGGTGAAAGTCCAGACACATTTGATGAAACATTACCTGAAGTGGAAAAGATTTTATCGTCTATATCTTTTCTGAATCAAACCAACACTGACAATACTATCACAAAATAAAATTAAAGTAAAAGTGAATATTTATCAATCATTTCTACTAATTTATTAATATTTGACTAAAGAAGAAAATAAAAAATCTAAACCAACAAATAAAGAACCAGAATCTATAAACATATCTACTATAGATACAACAAATAATTCTTTGTCTACTTCTAAAATTTGGCAAGACAAAGTAAAAAGAAGAAAAGAGGCGTTTCAAATAAAAGGAATAAACAGTAATATATTTAGGATTTCAAAAGCAGGTAGAATAATATTTACTAAAAGACAGAGAAACATTATAAAACAAATAGTAATGGATGCAATGATTCAACAACTACCACTAGAACAATCCTTGATTTTTATCTCTGATAAATTAGGACTTTACAATGCTAATACAAAAGAAGGTGTTATAGTATCTCAAAGTGTTTACTATTATTGGTACAACATTATCAAAAAAGAATATCTTGAAACATTTGATTACTATCAGAAAGACAAATATGCATACATTTCAGAATATATGCAAAGAATACAAGAGATAAAGAGAATTACACATGAAACATGGAAATTATTTGATAATAATATTAAAAATCCTCATTTGCAAAGAAGTTTACTTGCAGACCTTAAGGTTAATACAATATTGTTGAATAGATTTTATGATATGCTGCCAGTAGTAGTGAGACAACCTAAAGAGTTCTATGAAAATTTGATAAGACTAGGAAAAGAGGAGGAAGAAGAACAAGAAGAATCGAGTTTGCTCAATATTAATCAAGATGACAATTATAATAATAAATCTAAAAATAATGTAAAATCAGAAAAAGAAAAAAAATTTGAAAGAGCAGAAAGAAAATATCAAGAACAAAAACAAAATGCCATATTTTAAAGCATTTAGTTTTTGATATCACATGTTGAAAGAAAATCCGCTGTAGAAGAAAGTAAAAATATTAAGATTATTACTTATAGACATTAGAGTATTTGAAAAATATTAGTCCTCCTTAGGTCTAAAATATTTTCAACGTGTGACATTGTCACATGCCAAAAATAAATGCATATCAAAATAGTAAGAATCAAACTTTTTAGCATTATATCTATACTATAATTGAATCAAAATCCATTTAAGACACTAAAATATTTCTGATTTTCTTAAAATGTTATACCATTCAATATATTTATTTTGTATAGTTTTGGTCATAATAGGTGGGATTTTATTATTTATTGATTTTTTTATTGCTAATTTTATTCTATTGTCGAAATAATTCATTGATGGATGTAATGACTTTAACGAATTACATTTTATTAACCAGTTTTTTATGATGTTTGTAGTATCATCGCTTTTTTGATTTTTTATATTTATAAAATAAGGAGCTAAAACTAAATCAATAGTAATTTTTCTAAAATCTGGAAGTGGTGTTTTTAAAAGATGTTCTATCCAAAAGATAGTATTATTGTTATTATTAATAGATTTACAGTTTAATTTTTTGTTTTTCTTTTCTTGTTTTAGTTCATAAATCTTTTGATTTATTAAATATCTCCTAAAGTCACGTAAAAGATATTTCATTGAAGGTCTTTTTCCATTCCATTCTTGTATTATTTTAACTTGCGACTTTTCTAAAAATTTATTGGAAATAAATTTTGAATTGTATGAAAATGGAATTCGTAACAAACATGATTTAAAAGATGGATTATTTGATTTATCTGCTTTATTGTTTGATAAGTAATATTTTATAAATCTTAAGAATTCTTTTGAAGGATTATCAAATTCATTAAAAATATTAATTGTTTCCAAAACTAAGGAATCAATTGGTTGATATATGTGATATCCACCACCAGTAAACAATACAGTAGGAAATCCATCTGATTTTTCATAGATATTTTTTAATGTATTTTTTAGAGCCAAGTCTAAACTTTTTTCAGTTTTAAAATTATTTCTATCTAAATCTATAAATATAAAATCTGGCGGATATCTTTGAATTCCTTTATAATCTGTAAATGAAGGAAAAGCATTAATTCTACAATCTATATAATTTGATTCTTTAAAATATTGTAATGCTTCATCTTTTGAGAATACTTCTTTCTGGTATCCAAGTTTTTTGGTCATTATTGTTCTTGGAAATAACCTAACTTGGTTGAAATGATTCAGTAAAAATTGGAAACCATCAAAAAAATTATTGTAAGTAAGGATGTTTTTTTCTTTACGCGTATTGATTGGTATTAAGAAATTTTCACCCCTAGCACTATAATTTTTTGGATAGATATGATATTTAGTGTTAAGAAAAATCTCCCCCTATTACTATAATTTTGAGATATGAATTACTAGACTCATTAAAAAATTGATGCTATTTTATATGTTTATTATAGGGTTTAATTGCATGTGTTTTTGGATTATAAACTACTATAGAATATTGATTATTTTGATTGAAATTGTTATTATTGTCAGAATTTTCATTATCATT
>JBNAIF010000075.1:0-6300 GCA_050043595.1 Nitrososphaeraceae archaeon
AGAATTTAATAAAGAAGTTTCAAACTGGAGTAAAACAGCAAAACATCCACAGACAGATATGTATTTTGTGGATATGATATACCAACCAATGCTTGAATTGTTGAACTTGCTTAAACTTAATGACTTTAAAGTATTCATAGTTTCCGGAGGGGGAATAGATTTTGTTCGCGAATCTCTTTCTTCAGTTTATGATATTCTATACGAGCAAATTATAGGAAGTAGCCTAAAATACAAATTTATAGATTCTGGTTCTAATGAGTCATCTGAATTAGACATAAAATATAACAATCTCAATAATAATTCTATTAGTCTTCTTAGACTTTCAGAACTAAATTCATATAACGATAACTATCAAAAACCAGCAAATATTCAATTACATCTAGGCAAAGTACCAATAATAGCAGTTGGTAATTCAGATGGTGACTTACAAATGCTAGAGTACTCTTTCGCAAATAATAACATGTCATTACCTATCTTAGTTCATCATGACGATGCTGAAAGAGAATATTCTTATGATAAAGGCGCAGAAAAAACACTAAAAAAAGCTGAAGAAAACAATTGGCTCATCGTTAGCATGAAAAATGATTTTAAACAGATTTATCCTAGATAATTCTAATAAATTTAATACTATTGTCAAATGAACAAAGTTGTAGAAATATACTTGAAATAATGAGTATCAACGAGTAGTAAGCAAAGATAATGAGACAATAAGAAATTTTAAGAACATAAAAATCATTAATTATGAATATGCTATGAAAAAATCTTAATTAAAAAATTGGAAAAAAGTAAAAGAATAATAATTGAAAATTGGTTGATATAAATGGTATTATTTTTTTATTGTGGAATAAAATAATATAATGAATTTTTTACTGCATCTATTACTAATGTTGGATATTATTTACATGATATGAAAAGAATTATTACAACTATTTTGATCTCACAATAACCTATACATAATTATAATTTATAGAATAATAATTTGGGTATTTACTAAATTAGATTGTCTATTTTATAAGATTTGTGACTTACCATATTTTACAAATTTTCAACAAAAAATAGACTTTATGTTAGAAAAGATAAATTATCGAATAATAAAGTAATTTTTCATTTATTTGCACAATAGATCGAATAATCATACTTAAATTAGGTTTTCTATGTATCCATCACAATTATGAGTGAAATACTTCATGCCCATAAAACAGGAGCTAAAATTAGATGCACTACGAAAGAAGATATTACAAAGATAATAGATCTTCAAAAGGAATCAATGCCATATTTGGCTAGGTATGGTAATATATGGAAAAAGGAAGAGTTAGAAAGTCATCTTAGAATATTTCCAGAAGGACAATTTGTTGCCGTGGAACCAGATGGCACCGTTGTTGGTTCTGCCAGCACTCTGATAGTTAATCTTAATCCTGAATATGCAGAACATACTTGGCTAGAAATTACTGATAATGGTATGTTTACTAATCATGACAAAAATGGAGATAGTCTATATGGAGCTGATATATCAACACATCCAAAATATAGACATGAAGGAATAGGCAGTATGCTTTATGAATCTAGAAAATATGTTGTTATGAAACTAAATTTAAAACGTATGATTGGTGGTGGTAGATTATTTAACTACTGTGACCATGCCAATGAAATGACTCCGCTAGAATATGCTCACAAGGTAATTGAACGTGAACTAAGAGATCCTGTTTTGTCATTTGAATTACATAATAATTTTAAATTTATTAAAATACTACCAAACTATCTAGATGATGTACGTTCCTTGAACTATGCTAGTTTTATAGAATGGTTGAATCCATTCAGTATTAAAATTTAAAATAAAATTTAATCTATAACATAATTTATTTTTATTATAGACAAGCTTTCTTTGAGGATATAAAATCCTTTAATCTACATATTACTTCATGTCGAATAACTTTGAGTTTTGTATTGAATTGAAGATCGGATGTATTAGTATCTGAAGTAGTTATCATAATATTATCAAATAAAGATGTTTACCATTAGTCATTATCTAACAAAAATAAAAAATATGAATGAAAGAAATTGAATAAACTTGAAATGAATGCATGAAAGAAAAAACGTAAAGAATTAAGAATGTGGAGGAAAGAAATTGAATAAACTCTTTATTGGTAACAATTCTCATAGAATATTATAATTAATCAAATGTAATCAAATATGAAAAATACTTTGAGCATTTTTTAACATTAAAAACTCCCTTGTATGATCATCTAGATTCAAACTACCTACAAAATTTAGATATGAATTCACATTAGAGATTGGCCAATCACTGCCAAAAAGTAAACGATGAGGTTTGCCAATATATCCTAACATTTCCTTTATCCTGATCTTATAATATTTTTGACTAAATCTATTGAAATTGCCTACTACGAATCCAGAAATATCTGCATAAACATTTTTATTTTTATACACTACTTCTTGACAATCAAGTATCCAAGGATTCCCTGCATGACAGACCACAATATTAAGATCAGGATTGTCAACAGCTATATCATCTATATTCAAAGGGTGTGAATACTTGAGTTTACCTTTATTAGAATATGTATCCCCCGTATGTATCATGATAGGTATATCATATTCTGTACATAAATCATATATTGGTTGATATTTCTTGTCATTAGGATAATAATATTCATATCCACAGTAGATTTTTATTCCCTTAAGTAATCCATCCTTGAACCATATTTTATATTTTTTCAACTTTTCAAAGTCATGATTATTTATAGTAAAACTTGCTACTATTCCAAGTTTTTTAAACATATTATTTTTGTCTATAATTTTAATAGTATCTGACGTAGATGGTCTACACAAGTTAACTTTGTATGAAGTTAAAATTAGAGAATAATCTATATTATTTTTATTCATGGATTCTAAAAGACATTCAAGTCTACTCTGCAAACTTGGTACGTTTTGGATATTCATCAGATCACTATAATGATTAATATGAACATGAACATCAATAATTTTCATTGTTAATTTACTTATTATTCAAATAATATATACTTTCAATCAAAATTAGTTACTATATACTTATAAATTATTTTTTTCAATTTTCTTTGGTCTTATGTGTTTCCATTTCAAACATTCAAATTCTCCAACTCATTCCTAATGAAATTAGGATAACTACTACTTAGTTTTCCATCTAGATATCGAAATAAGTAATTTTTTCAAATGTTTATCATACTTATCTGCATAATTGCTATAAGTTGGTTTACCTTTAGCATTTTTTCTTTCAATTTAAAATGATATCATTCATTTCACAAAATAATATGATGTATTTATAATAATTGTTAATAGTTAAAGACACTATTTCATTTTTAATCATTCTTTCTGGTATTCAATAAATTGAATTAATCTATGTTGAATCCCACTAGTATCATTTTACTTGATTGTAGAATTTGACGTATTCATATTGTAAGATTTTTTATAATCCTAAAATAACATTTCTATGTTTTATCAAATATAAATGATGATAGGTTGGGATTTGTTTTAATATATATGTAAAGAACAACTAATTGAAATAATTATAAAAAATATTTTATACTAAAATCTAGGTTATGTCTTTTATTATTCTAAATTTATCTAATACCTCTTTCTTTTTGCCGTTATCAATAAAAGTTCCTATCAATTCAGTACCATTGTTTCTAATATCAACATTTAAGATACCAAATTCATCTTCTATGCCAATAGCTGAATACGGTTTACTCTTAGAAAGTTGCATTTCGTGAGCTCCACCAGTTCCAACTGTTACAAAAATTGTTCCGTCATTATTCTTATAAAAATCAGGATTTTGATCTGTTATTATTGGTTCATCATCATCATCATCATTATAATTGATGGGAAAAGATCTTTCATAGACATGTAAATGTCCAGACAATCCTAAATCAACACCATATTTATCAAATAAAGGATGATATACTTCTCTAAAATCTTCTTCATCATCTAAAGATGAGCTGGAACTATATATTTGTCTGTGAAAAGATGATATTATAAAGTTTATAGTTGGATCATTTGAATATTTTTCTAGATCTTGTACTGCAAATTCATACTGTGGGGAATTTTCTTTAAATTTAGTTTCTGTTGATAAAACTAGAAAATGAACATTTCCATAGTTAAAGGAATAATATTCATTTTCTAAATTAAAAACATCCATATATGTATCTAGTAGTTTTGATGAATCAGTTTCATGATTGCCAATGACAATTTTAGTTTTTTCAGCAATAGGTTCTATTATTTCCAACCAACACTTAGCTTTACCATTATACGAGAGATCACCTAAGGCAATAACAAAGTCTGGGTTTTGTTCAATAATATTTTCAGTTGTATCTTCAGCTTCGGATTTGCAGGCCCAATCGCCCACAGCTGCAAAACTAAAATCTAATTCACCTAATGATTTATTTCCAGTATCTACGTTTTCTTGTTCTAAATCTTCATCTATAAAACCTATGTCATCATCTACGTTTTCTTGTTCTAAATCTTCATCTATAAATGGTTCATTGGGAGATTCGTAATCTTCTATATAATCCCCAGGATCAAAGATATAGTCAAATTCATCATCATTTACATCAAATTCTTGTGCATATAAATTTTTTACTTTTATATTAATAATATCAAAAATATTATTCTTATCATTAAAAATTAATTGATTAATTAATAGAGTATTACTCAAAAGTAGAATAGAAAAGATTGTATATATAATAAAACGAAAATAAAGTACACCAATAATCAAGATAATTTAAAATTAAACAGGTTTTATTTTAATGATTTCTATCTTTTCATAAGGTAGAAAGTTATTTATCTTTACTACATAAAAATATTCTTTAATATTCATGTTGTGTAATCTTACTCTATTTCTAACAGATTATCCTACCAATATAGTTATTTTATATATTGAATTGATCTTGTTAACTTAAGATAAATTCGATTCCTTTAAGAATTGAAATCATACTTTTTTAGTTTTATATCATTAATAAATAGTTTAATCTAATTGTATACATGTATTAGATCATAATTATTATCAACACAAAGATAGTAGTCATCAAAATTCTCTTTTTTTTAAAATACTGTATTACTCTTTCAATCAACTTTTTCTCAAATAATAATGAATACAGTATGGCCAATAAAGTTCAATGTATTTATTGTCAGGTTTTAATATGTTATTATTTTTGTAAATTATTATGTATATTATTACTATTCCGATCTTTCCTAGATAGTCTATATGCATCAAATGATTGAATGAGATTGATAAATAAATATAATCCTACAATGGCTATATACATATCAAGTTCTTGATTTATGAAGTTAAAATTTGGATAATATATTTGATTAATTGCTAAAGGAACTATTGAAGTTAGTATAGGAAAAATCATAAGAACGATAAAAATTAGGATAACCCATCCTGTAATCATAATCAAGATCCACCTCTTTTTACCTAGATATAAATGACCTACACCATAGAAACCCCATAAACCGGATATTAATGACATAAAAAATATAAAAGCAGGACTTGCCATTAATTTACAATATATTACATGTTTAATAATTTTTATATTTTTGTGTTCATAAACTCATATTTCTGTTCTTGTTCAGTTCAAATAGATTCTTTTTTTATATCCAAAAATATAATTATAAAATACTATTTTTAGTAAAAGAATTTTGGTATCAATTATGGAATGTTGAGTAAAACAAGTCAATATAAAAATCCTTGACCAATCTGAAATAATAACGATAGTGAAGTTAAAAAAAGGAAAGTTTGATATCCACCCACTAAACGTCTATTTAGGATTCCATTCTTTAATGAAGTATAAATCACATACCATTAAATTGTGGTTTAAACATTCCTACTCTGTTTTCTTCTGTATTTAGTACTCTGGAGTTTGTAATTCTACCTTTTCCTTCATATATTAAATCACCTAACATAAGGTATAGTGCCTATTCTTCTTTTTATATTTAATTTGTATAAAAATATATTATATAGTCTTAGATATTTGAAAAATTATCATTATTTCTAATTTTAATAGTTGTTTATTTTTTTGTGTTATGGAATAATAATTAATATCTGTACAAAAATACAACAGATTAACAAGAATCCAAATTCTTAGCAATACAGCATGTACAATCTGGTTCAATTTCAGAGATTAATACTTATTCTTTATAATTGAACTCTATATCAGACCAGACTATTTTATTTTCTGACAAGATAGATAGAATATTACTTTGGTACATTAAACTTTGTAGGTAATTGGTTAACATGACAAGATAGTTTTG
>JBNAIF010000076.1:0-6482 GCA_050043595.1 Nitrososphaeraceae archaeon
TTGTAATATTATATGATCGCGATTGGCAATATTTCCATGACCGGGAACAAACACATCAAAATCATAACCTAATATTTTATCATATCCTTGAATATATGCAGGAACATCTTCAGTTACTGCCAAATGAGTCCAAGGTATCCAACCTGGATGTACATGATCTACTAACATTAAGACTTTTTGATCTGGTTCATAGACAAATATGTTGCCTCTTTGATGTATTGGCCCATAATATGATAATTCCAAAGTTTTATCACCTGCTTGCAAAGTATAATTATTTGAAAATGTTTCAGTAGGAATTGATCTATCAGAATCATTTCGTTGTACTAAGTTTTGGTATGTTTCATCATGTGCTATTATTGTTATATTATTTGGAAACATTCCAGCAGCACCGATATGATCCTTGTGTGAATGACTATATATTAAATGAGTAATTGGTTCATCAGTTATCTCGGAGATAGCCTTAAATATATTTTCTCCAATACTTGGAGGCGCATCAACTACTATTACACCTTCCCCAGTAGTGACAAACATGATTTGATATTGTTCTCCGTTTATTATTCTATAAATATCATCTTTTACAGGTTCAACAAGATATCCTTTATTTGGATCTACAACAGCATCTTCTACAATAGAAGTAGAATTAGTTTCTGCATTTATATTGTGAAAAGTTCCTATAGATAATAACATGGTAGATATAATAACTAGCAACCAAAGTGGTGTGTGAAAATTATCGTATTTTTCAACCATATAAAAAATAGTATTCAGGTTTTATTTAAATACATAACATGTATAATAAAAAGATTTATAGAAACAAAAATCTATAAAATCATCAATGAAAAAATATTCAATATTTCTGTCAGGTTTACTCTTAATATTGATGTTTTCTATAGCAAATGGGAATCTACAAAATGAAGTAAATGGTGAAACAAATAGTACTGATAAAGACGTAACTGTAGATTCAATTAAAAGACTCAATCCAGAAACATTATTTGATTCGTCTCCACTTGGATTTTCTCAAGTAGTAATTGCACCTGAGGGTGATACAGCCTATATTTCTGGTCAGGGTGCATTTGATGCTAACGGAAATATAATAGGTGAAACATTCAAAGAACAGCTTCCGATAGTATTTAAAAATATTAAACATGCACTAGAAGCAATAGATGCTAAACCAGAAAACGTAGTAAAATTTCAGGTATTTATTGTCAATCACAACGAAGAGTATCTAGAACAATTACATAATGAAACAATAGAATTCTTTGGAAGTAATTTTCCAGCAAACACGCTTATTCCTGTACCTCGATTAGCACTTGATAATATGCTGGTAGAGATAGATGCGATAGTAGTAATTCCAAACAAATAATCATATTATATAGTCATTAATTTTCTCTATTAACATAAGAAATTGAAGAATGTTTTTTCTTTTAAAAATACTAATTTTTTATAGATAATTTTGTTTTTGAATAAAATAGATGAACCCGAGAAACTACTTCGTCTGGAGTAATACCGATAGCGGTACAAAAAGTAGAGTCTTTTTGTTCGAGTCTTATTTTATTCGTAACATTTTTGTAGTGTGTCCGTCGGGTTGCGGTGCATTTTTGCAGCGAGTCTAATTATACTAAAACGTTTGATTTTTTACTAATATTTTTGAAATTGTATCATATGTTTTTCTGCATGACAGTGATCAGAACAATAATAATCATCACACATATGACAGAAAATAGGATAGTCTTGTGTCTTTCTTCCACAATTCGCACAACAAGAAGACATATCCATATATAATATTGGCTAAACAAGTATCTAAATATTTCATATAATTATTTAATGAAAATTGGAATGATTGAATTTAATTTAGAATTGACTAATATTAACTTTAGAAATATACGAGTATAGCGAGTTGAATAGACAATATAGTTTCAGTATTTAATTTTTTTAATCTTTTAATCTACTCCAGTAGAAAATATTGGCAGTACCACATTTTTTGCATTTACTTGTTGATTTAATATAATCCTTCCAGTTCAAAATTTTTCTATCTATTTTATAATGGAACTTGTTAGGTTGAGATACAACCATTTCTGCTTCGCATTTCCTGCAGTGGACTACACTCATAATAATGATATCCAATTTAAATATTTAAGTTATAATTTTATTTTGTTATTTTATCACTTCCTGAATTAGTATAAATTGATATTGCTAAATAGAAAATAATCCATTAGAAAATATTTTTAATGAAATTTAAAATAATAAAAATCCTCGGTACCGTCGGATTGCGATGCATTTTTGCAACTAGTCTTATTATCTGATTTAAATATTATTCTGATTATTTGCAAGTAATGAATAATAGTTGGACTTTAGGATTATTAGTAACGCTGTTAATTATTGTTATTGCAACTTTATCAAATTCAACATATACACAAGAAAATAATATTTAATTTACTAAATTATTTTATCTATTTTTGGTAATAAAATTTTCTATTTCAGAAAAGCGTTCTCTAAATCCTTCTTTTTGTCGTAAATCCATAAAAGATGAATCAGTATCTATTTGTTGTAAAAAAACCTGCATTTCATTATTAGTTACACCATGTTTGAGATCATGATCTAATACTCGTTGAATATAAAATATATTGTTATATTTTTTGTTTTGTCGTATTTCCCATCTAGAAGGATTGTTTGACAAACCTGTTATGAATTTTATGATAGTTTTTTTCATATGTTCAATATGCCATTCTCTCAGTGGAAAATTATTATATTTGATCATATTATAGATATTTTATATTATTATATAAATTATGTATTAAGATAAAATATATTTAAATGAATTTCTATGCATAATATATACAATTTCAATGTGATAAAAAAATAAGTGTAAATAAACAGATGAATAATTTTAAATGCGCTAGAGGAATAAAATTTAATAGATAGATTAGCTGAAATAAAATTGAGATATTTTTCTAAGATATAAAACCTAAACAAGTTTAGAAAGTTCTATTTTAGATAAAAGTTTGGAATTTGTTTCCCATTTCTAACTTCATTTTCTTCATATCATTTTGATATTTCTTTTCTAATTTCTTTATCTTTAATTCTTCTGATTTTTTTATTTCTTCAAAAGCTTGTGATATTAATGGATAACTACATTTAGAACAAATATTTATGCAAGATATATGTCGGGTTACAGTGCATTTTTGCAGCGAGTCTAATTATCTGATTTAAATAGGATCATGATTATTTGCAAATTATGAAAAATAATTTATTAACAGTTTCACTTTCAATATTTTCAATCCTTGTTGTTGTATCAACATTAACTACAATAGTTCATGCAGAGAAAGAAAATATTACTGAATTACAACAAGAAATTACTGATTTAGAAACACAAGTGGATATTCTTGAGAAAAAAGTTAAGATGTTTGAAAAAGAAAAAGAATTGGTTACAAAAAATATTGCATTATTTGATAAAATGGACTTGGAAGCATTTTCTAATCATGATATGAAGATGATAAAAGAGATTTATTCAGATAATGTTAAAGTTTATAATCCTGATGGTTCTCTGATTGCAGGTATAGTACTTAATGAAAGAAATTTGAAACAGTTATTTAATACCTTCCCAGATATCAAAATTACTGAACATCCAATTAAATTTGGCGTTGGTAATTGGACTGCTGGAATAGGAGTAACCAAAGGAACATGGAGTAATCCAATGATATTATCTAATGGAACTGTACTTGAACCAACTGGAAATTCGTTTGAGATGAATATTGCCACATTAATAAAATGGAATGATGGTAAAATCGAAGAAGAATATTTATTTTGGGATAATGCAGATTGGAATAAACAGATTGGACTTGGAAACTAAATATATAGCAAATATTAAAAGAGAGCGAATTATAAAATTGTTAATGGAAAAAAATTTGTATTTATTAATAATAGGATTGGGAATTATTCCTGTATTACTGACATCAACTAATGCTATTTATCCACAGAAATAAAATATGACTGATTCTTATATACCAAAATTCATTGGAATTCAACATGCACAATCTGGTGCCATATCTGAAATCAGCGCTACTGTATATTCATTAGATTGAATGATGTTTCTGATAAGACAATATTATTTTCAGATAGACCAGATAGAATTGTTACTTCTGTGAGTACATCTAATTTTATAGGAAATTGGTCAGTTGGAGAAGATAGTTTTGCAGTTAGTGCGCCAAATGCTGTAATAGTTGTAGATGATAATGAAGGACAACAAAATACTGCAATAATAGAATTGTTTAGTCCTATTTATGATTCTGATAAAAAGGCATTAAAGTATGAAGTAATTTCAGATAATGCAACATCTATTGAATTGTCAAGCGAATTTGAGCAGTTGACTTTAATAATAGATCCGGACACAGTAGCACCATCAATTACTTGATCATCTAATTATTTTATTTTCATATTTTTATTTTTAAATAAAATTATTCAAAAGATGATGATTTACAAAAGTAAAAAAAACAGTTAATGAAAATAAGTATATTTGTCTAAAGTTACTGCCTTAGCTACTACCAGAAGAAAAACAGTACCTACTATCACCAATAATATAAAAAGAACTATTATTAGAACAAAAATTTTATTTTCATAACCTGCATAGTCAATGTAATATACCATATTTGTGTATATAATATATGGATGATAAAAGAATAAAGACAATAAATCCAGCTACAGAACAGATTCTGGAATATTATGATAATATGAATAAAAAACAGATAGATGAAATTATAAAAAAATCAAGGGATAGCTTCTCAAAATGGAAGGTGAATATTCACAATAGATCAGTATTTTTACATGAATTCGCAGAACAATTAAGAAAAGATAGGGAAAGGCTTTCAAGGATAGCTACACAGGAAATGGGAAAGCCAATTAAAGAATCACAAGCAGAATTAGATAAATGTACATGGGTGATGGACTTTTATGCATATAATGGAGAAATCTTCCTAAATGAAGAGTCGTTGAATAGTGACGCAATTAAGACTACAATAATGTTTCAACCACTTGGAATAATTGGAAGTATAATGCCATGGAATTTTCCTTATTGGCAAGCAATAAGATTTGCAGCACCTGCATTGATGGCAGGAAATACAATAGTATTGAAGCCAGCCAGTGCTACACAACAATGTGGAATAGAAATAGAAAATTTAATGAAAAAAATAGGAATGCCAGAAGGGGTATTTAGTACTTTAGTAGGAAATTCAAGTATAGCAGAAACATTGATTGATTCAAATATCAATGGCGTAACATTTACTGGGAGCGTAGAAGTTGGTGCAAAGGTTGCACAAAGAGCAACTTCTCAACTTAAAAAATGCGTCCTTGAGCTTGGTGGAAGTGATCCTTTCATAGTCATGGATGATGCAGATATAGATAAAGCTGCAATGGGTGCAGTAAAGGGCAGGTTTTTAAACTGTGGACAGAGTTGTATAGCATCAAAAAGATTTATCGTAGCAAAAAAGGTTGCAAGAGAATTTGTAGAAAAATTTGTGAAAAATACTGAAGATCTCAGAGTAGGAGATCCATTATCAGATGAAACCGATATTGGTCCACTTTTAAGTAAAAAAAGCATGGAAAACATTGACATGATGGTTAAAGATGCAATTAGTAAAGGTGGCGAGATATTAACCGGTGGAGAGAGGATAGGAGACAAGGGTGCATTCTATAAACCTACGATAATTGGTAAAGTTACTTCAGATATGCGTGTAACAAAAGAGGAAACATTTGGACCAGTAGCTCCAGTAACAGTAGTAGAAGATGAAAGTGAAGCTATTAAAATAGCAAATGATTCTGAATTCGGTTTGGGAGTGAGCATATGGACTAGAAATTTAGATAAAGCAGAAAGACTATCAAGCATGGTAGAATCTGGACTTGTTACTGTTAATAATGTGGTTCGTTCAGATCCGAGAGTGCCATTTGGTGGAATTAAACACAGTGGTTTTGGGAGAGAATTATCTAGATATGGAATGTTAGAATTTGTAAATATAAAGTCTATTCGATTCTATGATAAACTATTTCATGAATATCATGTAGAATAGTATTATGGAATAGAACATATTTTTATTATGTACTAGTCTGGATTTTTTTCTCAAAGCTGAAAATCTTTTCATCAAAAGGAATTAAAGACAACAGTGAAAACGGATGTGATTGTTCTCGTAAATAATCACAATTATTTTTTTATTTTATTCTCAAAGATATAAAAAATATTATTATAACTTTTCTTTAAAATTATACTTTGGTAATCTTCAAAATGTTTTTACGTATTATAAACAAATGAAAAATGTCAAGAAGTGTATGATGGTTAGTATTTTGGTGACTTGTGCGCCTTTCTCTTTGCAACATGAATAGGTGACTGTCACCTCTTATTCTCTTCGCCCCACCATATCTCTTGACATCTATTGTTATTTTGTAGAAAATATTATTAGAAACTTTTCTTGATGATATTATAATAGAATATGAAATCA
>JBNAIF010000077.1:0-3814 GCA_050043595.1 Nitrososphaeraceae archaeon
GCAACAGATGAAACACATGGATCACCGTCGAATACCCTATTTGGTAATACCTCTGTAGCAATAACACTTATGAATCAATTTAATGGAGAATTTAATGCAGGTTCCCTTACATTTGCAGGTTCAGCATTGGCATTCCACACTATCAATGGAGACGAATTTAGTGTTAGTTATGCAACTGCGGGAAAAATACTAAATCAAACTGAATTACCTCCATAATTCTTTTTTATTTTATTTCTTATTATACGTTTGAATCGCTAGTTTTTAAAATTAATTTTGATAAAAAGTTTTTAATTATAGTCATTTGAATTGTGTATATGAAATTAGCAATAAAAAATATAAAATTGATTTTTTATTAAACTTTGAAAAAATATTTAAAAAAGATTTATTTATTGATAATGAAATGAACATATTAAATATGCAAAATAAGAATTGGATGTATATTTTTCCAATGGTGATAATTCTTATACTTCTTATTTTCTTCTGAATGTACGAAGTTCAATTTGCAAAAGGTGATGAAGTTGATATCTTACAATTGCCGCAAAGTAAACCTCTTGGTATTACATTCAATCTAGATACTGGTAATTATAAAGTCTATTTTGAATCCATTGCAATATCAGATTGAAATTTGAAATCATAATTACCAATATTATTAATTCCATATAATTTAGGATAAACAAATACCGAATCGAGATAGATAATTCCGAAAATTATGATTGAAATAATAGATATAATAATAACTGATACAGATAAAAAAATGGGCTTTTGACAGAAGATTTTTTTTGAGATAGAAAATGGTCTATTGAATTATCTAAAGAAAGTAATAACGCAAAATATTTTTTTCAGAATAATCTATGATGTTTAATTTTTTATTTCATTATATCGTTTTGTAACATCAATATCATTCCTCCTAAAAGGGATAATTCTTCTATTAATTTTTAGAGCTTCTAGTTCGTCTTTAATGTGACTGTTTGTCAATGCTTTAGGAGTTAAAATTAATAGAAACACCTTGAATTCTTTAATGGAATTGTGGATTTTTTTAGTCCAATCTTCGATTCCTTCTATTTCATAGATATCACTAAATACAGAATAATTCTTTTCAGCAGATAAAAAGTGTTACCCATGTTGGTAAGTGAATCTGTTACCTATCTATCTAATTACAACACTTAGATTCCTTAAATTTGGCTATTATTTTACAGCATTTAATTTTTGTTAATTTTTCTCTGTAATCATAACTAGATTCTTTTTTTAGTATTTGTTCCATTAACTTATGTTCTTTTCTTTCTAAACTAATGTAGTCGTCATCTGTGTGTTTATACTTGTCTTCATCATCTACTTCTGTGTCATAAAAGATTTAATCTTCTATGTTAGGTTGCAGGAGTGTAATTAAATTTAATGTAGTTTCTTCTATCAGATTTAAAATTTCTGCTCTAATAAGAGTAGGGAGACATTCAAGATAAAATTCTCGAATCTCTTCAATTATCAATGAACTGAAGGAAATCACAAGTCTGTTTCTGATTGGGGTATATGACTCCCTCGGCCTGATATTTATCGTCACCATGCTGATTGCAGCTAGCGCCTACTATTGCAGGCGGTATGAAATTAGGATTTTTCGACTGTGTAATTTGATAGTTAGCCCCCATAGAAGTCACCTGACTGAAACGAACATCTTGGCAGTTACTAAGAGCCACGTCAAATTCAGACGGGTCTGGTTTGGCACCGCTATCACTGCTCACGATATAGTGGAACTCAGGGACTGGATTCGTTGGGTTAAATGTCCCTTGGTATTGAATGCATACTGTCACTTTTGTTGCTGATGCTCCCGCATATACAGGTATAGTAATTATAGTTGTAGTTAACAACGCACCTGCTATTACGGAAATAGCTATTACAGTAAAGGTTACAATTCTATTCATTAACGAATAATTATTCTAAAAATATATAAGATTTTTTAGATATAATATGTTTTTACAAAGAATTTTTAAAATAATAATAAAATTACCTAGTATTATTTAAATTTTTTATAATTGTTTAGAAATTACGAATAATATTATTAAATACAATAAGTTATAATCGATTATATAACAAATTGAATTAGTTTCATAAACATTAAAAAAAATATTTGGTTAAATTACCAACATCTAAATTTTTCATAATCGTTTTTATTTATTTGGAAAATAAATCTAAAATATCGTAATATTTATTTCATCTTTATAGAGATTCATATTATCAAAAGAGATAAAATTTGTAGTAAATTGAAATCGACTTTATTTTCTGAAGTCAATTCTCTTACTTTTTTTGTTCTTAATTTTTAGAAATTCAGGAATTATCCAACTTTCTCTTTCAATGTCTTTATCCTTATAATATAGCCATCTGTAAAAGAGTCTTATTCGATCGAGATAATTTTTCCAAGTGGTAATCCATCTTTTATCTGGATCCTCCTCATTACTCTTCTTTTTAGTATTCAAGAATGATAAAATTAATTCTTTATTTTTAATATCAAAAAATGATATGCCTTTGTCAAGAAACTTTGCAAATGCTATTACAGCTTTAAGATTGTTATTTTGATGATTATCTGAAGAATCATTATTTTTCATATATTCTAAAAATTCCTTAATTATTTTTACATTTTCAGAATTATCAATAGTATCGATCTTTGCAATGGTAGTTGTTAGTTTCATTGACATTTTTACATAACCTCCCGCTTGTTATTTACAAAAATTAATACCCAAATCAAGTATATGAACCCACTTATATAATGGGGTCAGTGGTTTGTGAAACTAATCTGACCTAAATTTTGGTCTCTTTTTTTGAGATAGTTTAAATAAAAAAATAAGATAATTACAAGGAATGTTAAATTATCTTTCTATTTCCAATTAATCAAAAATATTATTTTCTTTTATTTGTAGATAGATATTTTGTAGAAGATGTTACAGCTATTAAATTTGAGAACATGGTTAAAGAGATGATATTGAAAGCATCATTATATAATTTGTTTGAGAATAACTGTCGCATAAATATCATTTTCAGTAGGATATGTTGATTTGTAATAGCTGTGCAACAAATCAACCCATGATAATGTTCGAGAACATTTAAGAAAAAAAATTGTTAATATCTTTAACTGTGTGAGAATGAAAATTATCATTATATCTAGTAAAGAAAATTGACATCATATATGATAATTCTTATTCTATAAATTCAAGCCTATACATTTTATTTTTATTAATTTTCTTGATTTTATTATTAATGAATATTAGTACACGTATTAATTGTTATTAATCATAATAGATCAAAAAAAATTAATGATCATGTTGTGGATGTCTATGAATTACTTCAGTGCAACAACTACATTTATTGTTAATACAATCTTCATCCGTACTACAAGTACAAGAACAATGCCCTTGAGTCATTTGTATCATGATTGAATCATTGATTGAGATTAATAAATGTTATTAAAATAGGTTCTTCTGAATTGGAAAATTATTCCAAACATTAGAATCATATTTACTATTGAATGTAAAAGTTCCTAATGTTATGCCAAACAGATATAATCCATTTGGAATAATATCAGATGAAAAAAATCCTGATATAATTTCATTACCGTCTTGTGGATTAGAGGCATTCCTCCATCATCTTAACTAAAACCTACGCTTCCTATTGGTTCGCTATTTCGAAAAAATGTCCATAATCTGAACATTTGATTTGGTGACAAATTTGATAAAGTGAAATATTAAATGAATAAATAAAATTTTTTCAAGAGGGTAAATTAATAGTAGGATTTAATAATTTAATCAAATTTCATCCAATAAACCATATA
>JBNAIF010000078.1:0-20040 GCA_050043595.1 Nitrososphaeraceae archaeon
CAAGATCTTCAGATTTGTCATAGATATTATTTACCATTGCAGGAATCCATTCAGAATTAATAGGCGGAATTAATATGTTGCTCTTAGCTTCAAAAATAGTTTCCGGTCTATCAGTATTTAATCTTACAGTCATGCATAATACATTTTGAAAATAAAGCAGTTCTTCTTGCATAGAACCAGAATCCGTCATTTCTGCCCAACAATGACCACTGTCAAGAAATTCAATTACTTGACCATATTCCTTCCACAAAGGAGTTATTAAAAATTTATTTGGATATTGATCTGCTAATTTCTTTATTTCATTTTCGAGATTATAAAATTTTAGAGCAGATTTAGTTGCATTTAACATTACCAGAACAACTTTATGGTCTGAAAATTTAATTAAATTTATTAATCCATGAATTATGGATTTGAAACGATGTTCTGTAAGATTTTCTCTTCTGTGTATATCCATTCTAATCCATCTGTCTTCTTCTAAGTTAGGATAAATGTCGAAAATACTAGTATTAGATTTTTGCTTTCGTTTAAGATCAATGGCATCTACAACAGAATTACCTACAACATGTATAAATTCTTCTGGATACCCTTCACGGATAAGATGTTCTTTATTGAGATGAGTGGGAGCAAAAAAATATTGAGTTCCAGCGGAACATATCCATGTGTCTATTTGTTCTGGAAATGGTTCTTCTCTTGCTATAAACCATTTTCCGTTAAATTGTTCATGGATAAATTTTTCTATTAGATCCAGAGTTGGATCTTGATTAACTTTTAATTGATTCATAATACTTGGACTCATAGAACGTAAACCAGCTTCATTTTGTGCTACTTTTTGACCCATTCCGAATACCCATGCAAGAGGAGCAATACCAGCAACTAAAGTATCTCCATGAACTATGGGAAGGAGTTTCGATGCAAAATTAAAATTGTCTTTACAATATCTTCCTAATGAACCGAATTTTAAAATCAATTCACTTGCTTTCTCCATAAGATCACCACGAATTTGCAAATCACATCCAACAGATTTTTCTAAATTAAATTCTTTTATTCCAAATCCAAGAATATCATCAAAATGTTGTCCTGTATCGATCACAAAAACAGGTAAGCCTTCCTTTTTAGCTTCAACCACCAAAGGAGCTTGTTTGTAAAAGTCTGGTTTTGTACCAATCACAACTGATAATATTGGACTATTTTCATTTTGGGCTTGTTTAAAAATTTTACTTAATAAATTGAAATTTACTTTAATAGGTAAATTTTTTTTAGAAACATCTATTCTAGCAAATTCTTTATTCAATTATAGATTATCTCCCTCTATCTTGGAACACTTTGTACTTTCTTGAGTAGAATAATACCAATAATAAGTATTCCTATCCCTCCTGCCAGAAATATGTAAGTTACTGTGACTAATTCATTTGAATAAAAATCTTCTGGAATTTGAGAAGTCATGTCATTTGCGATTATAGAACCTAATGTCATTATTATTCCAGATATAATTAAAAAAATACCACTTAATTTACTTCCATAAGCTCTTGTTAGGCCATATACAACACCGGCTAAAATTAATGATGGTGCTCCTGATATAGAAACATTTTTTATTAAAACACCGCCTACTTCTACAAATCTATCAGGTCCCTTGCCATCAGGACCTATTAAGACATTGTAAAATGATACCATGAGTAAAGAATACATTATTGATAAACCTAATGAACTTAAAGACACCCAACCTTCCAATGGCATTGAAATATTCTTCATTCTTTATTCAACACCTACTAATTTAGCTATTTCTTTTCGAGCAGCAGATCCTAATACAGATGCGGCATATTCTGGTAGAATATTATTTGAATAAACTCCAAACCCTTTTTCTAATCCACCCCAACTCGACAAATGTGGATAAACCTCTATATGCCAATGAAATTGTCTGCTATTCTTTTTTTCAGGTGATAAGTGAAATATTAGGTTAAAAGATGGATCGTTTAAAACTGAAGACATTCCACCTAGTGTAGAACGTAAAATCATTGCGAGGTCACTTATTTCTTTTTGAGAAATCTTTGTTATACTAGTAGAATGTTTCTTTGGATATATAGAAAATTCATAAGGAAATACCGATGCCCATGGACATATAGAAATGAAATTATCGGTAGATAAAATCTGTCTTGGACCTTCCAATTCTGTGGAAAGTACTATACAAGAGGGACAACTACCATTTTCGTGTACATATTTATGGGAAGATATTGCCTCAGATTCAATAGTTCGAGGTATTTCTGAGAATGTGATCATATTGATATGTGGATGGTTAACATAATCACCAGATTGGATACCGTTGTTAATATATACACAAACATAGGTTACTTTTTTTTGAGTATATAACCACCGAAGACGGTCCTGTAAAACTAGAAGTACATTTGACCACTGTTCAATAGATAGAGTTGAAAATGAATCAGAATGTAAAGGAGTAGCTACTAAAATTTGATGATAACCATATGCTGGTTCACTATATAATGGCTTTTCAGTATATAAAGTAGAATTTTGTGGAATTAATATAGGATTATTACTATTGAAGACTCTAACACTCCAATCTTTGATAATATTCCCTTCTTCGTCTGATAATCTCTGAAGCATACCACCTTTTATTACCAAAGAAACAATAGATGGTTCAGTTAAATGTTCATTTCCTGGGCAATAAGGACAGTTATTTTTATCAGTTTTATTTATTATTTTTTCTTGTTTATTATTATTAGTTTCAGATGGAAAAATAACGAATTTATCTATTACATAATCTTTTCTAAGCTCACCCATATTAACCCTTTTTAATTCGTAAGAGATCCTCTAATTAAAGTTTCTATGAATTATGGTAAGATTAAAATATATTTAAATGGATTTATGCAAATATTTTAAAAAAAATCTTTTTTTATATAGAAAATAATATTCAAAATATCTTTTCGAAAGAGAAGTGAATAAAATTTTATAACAATAACTTTAAAAGATAGTCTGAAAAAAATTAGATTAATATGACAATGCCAAAAGGTTTTGGATCAAGTACAAGTAATACAGGAAAAAGAAGTTTTAGTGACTGGTGGAATACAGTTCCAGCTGATTTAAAAGATAAGGCAAGAAAAGGCGATGAAAACAATAAACCACTATTGAATCAAGTGAATTATGTTCTTTTACATCTTCATTTAGCTGGAAAGCATGATACTAAGCCATCTCATGAAGAATTAAAAGATTGGCTTCATAGTGGTCAAGTAGATGTATTGAGAAAATAATTTAAATTATTTTATCTTTATTTTTTATTAATTCAATTAAATTCTTCTTCTAAGATTTTTTTCTTTTTAGCCAAATTAAAGATATTATCGGTTTGTTTTATAGCTTGGTCTCGAGGTTTATGAAAATACATAGATTGAACAAGTAGATAATTTTCAGGTATAACCATTCCAGTTTGATCATCAGAATAAGATATCTTCAATATATCATCTTGTTTACGGGTTACTTCATGATGAATATGAACCATATTGGTATCGCCGTGCATAAAATTTAGATCTAATGCTTTTTTTCGAACATCAACTGTTCCTTTGGCGGATTGTAATATTGCAACTCCAAATTCTCTTTTGAAAATTTCTAATATTTTGTCCTTTGATGGCGCTGTATCTTTAAATCGTATATTCATTTGATGTACGTGCATCATTCTAGACGGAACTTTGTAAGCATCAACGAACAAATTTGCATCAGGTAGAAAATCTTTTACATCATCTTGATGATGAGGATTTTTCGTCCATTCGATAGAATCTTTTACTTCCTTAGAATCTTCCAGATCAGCCCAGCGTCTAATTAAAGTAACATCGTATCTCTGAATATCATTTCCAAAATTTTCAATTAATGGTTTCATAATCCGACCCATTCCAGAAACATTGCAACTTCCTTGGATTACATAAGATTTATTTGAAACTTGATCATAATTTACCCGAGAATTATGAATAATATCAGCGACTGAATTAGGACCATGTCTTTCCTCTCCTCCTTGAAATATAGCCATTTTTTCTAATGGCAAGTAAAAATTCTTTTTATTACTATAACCTAATCCTTCTTTTGAAGCATCGATAATTAAGTCACTAGACTTAACTGCTTCTTTGATTGTACCAGAAAAAATAATTCCTTTTTCTTTAAATTTTGAAATTAGAGAGTCTGGAATAAAAACATCATAGCCCTTAGAATGAGCTTCGTTTATTTTAGAGTCAATAGAATACTTGGCTATTCCAACTAATTCAATATTCGAATCTAAAGAAAATGCAGTTGCTAATCTCCTTCCTATATTGCCATAACCATTTATGAATATCCTCATTATTTTATCACTAAAATATGCTAAATGTGAATTATATCTATAATATATCTTTTTTAATTTAATACTATTTTAATTAATAAAATAAACTTATAATTCACTTTGTTAATAAATCAGTATGAAATTAATAATTATTGATAATTATGATTCGTTTGTATATAATATTGCACAATTATTTGGAAAATTGAATATAGAAACTGAAGTATATAGGAATGACAAAATTTCATTAAGACAGATAGAAAAAATAAATCCTGATGGAATAGTCATATCACCTGGTCCTGGCCATCCAGCAGATCAGAAATATTTTGGCGAATGTAATAACATAATTAAGACATTTGGCAAAGATATAAATATTTTAGGAATATGTTTGGGACATCAAGGAATAGTATCAGTATATGGAGGTAGAGTAATCAATGCAAAAAAAACTAGACATGGAAAAACAAGTAAAATAATACACCAAAATGAAGATATTTTAGAAAATATTGAAAATCCATTTAATGCTACAAGATATCATTCTTTAATTGCAGATATAGAATCTATTCCAAATTGTTTAAAAATAATTGCGAGATCAGCAGATGATAATGAAATTATGGCTATAAAACACAAAAAATTTCCAATAAGAGGAGTTCAATTTCATCCTGAATCAATTCTTACAAAAGAAGGATTAAAATTATTACATAATTTTAAATCTATGATTAAAAAATGAATGATGAAAATAACAGAAATTTCTTAAAAAAAATATTAATTAAAATTATTGCAGGAAATGAAAGTTCGGAAAAAGAATTAAATAAATTATTTTCCATAATATTGGAAAATAATATTCCAGAAATTTATATATCATCTATTTTGGTTGCATTAGCTACTAAGGGTGAAACAAGTGAAGAAATATACTGTCTAGTTAAATCGATTACAAAGAATGCAACAAAAATTAAACCAAATATAAAAAAATCAATTACTGATACTTGTGGAACAGGTGGAGACAAATTAAATTCTTTTAACATAAGTACTGCAGCGGCGATAGTATCTTCCTCATCTGGATGTGTTGTTGCAAAACATGGAAATCGATCTAGTTCGGGAATTTGTGGTAGTGCCGATTTTCTAGAATTTATTGGATTTAATCTTTTAACAGAACCAGAAAAAATATCTAAAACTATTGAACAACTAGGAATAGGATTTCTATTTGCTCCAAAATTTCACCCAGTATTAAAAAAATTTTCGAAAATGAGAAGAGATCTTGGGATAAAAACAATTTTTAATATTGCAGGACCATTGTCTAATCCATGTATTAATATTAGAAATCAAATTATTGGAGTTTATGAACCAGATTTAATTTGGAAAATTTTACACGTATCAAAAAAAATGAAAAGAGATGTAATGGTATTACATTCTGATATTGGAATGGATGAATTATCGAATGCGGGTAAAAACCAAATTTTTTATTTAAAAAATGGAAAAACTTCCAAAATAGAAATATCATTAAATGAATTAGGAATTAAGAAAATAGACATAAGAAAACTCATTGTTAAATCAAAAGAAGAATCAGTAAAATTAACCTTAGAGTCAATATATGGAAATGCGCCTCAGGGAATAATAGATATTGTTGTTTTAAATTCCGCAGCTTCTTTAGTAGTATCAAAAACTGTGAAAAGTTTCAAGGAAGGAGTATAAATTTCTAAAGAAGTTATAAAACAAGAATTGGCAAGAAAAAAACTAAAAGATTTGATCGACAAGTGCGGAGATAAGAAAAAACTTTATGAAATAGAAAATAGATTCAAATTAACATAAAGTCATTAAAAATCATCATTAGTATGCAAATGCTTATATGAGTTTGAAAAAAAAATAAACTTGTTGAATTTTCAATTAACCACATTAGAAGATAAAAAAAATATAATGCTAAACAGAAAAGAAATTAAAATATTATTAAAAGATGCTGCAGGAAAGATAAGTAGGTTAGAATTGATAAACATCATTGCAAAAAATTTTGGAATAGACAAGAAGAAAGTATTTCCAATTTCGATTGACGGAGAAAAAGGTAAAAAAGATGTTCATGCATTAGTTTTTGTTTATGATAGCGAAGAGTTAGCTAAAAAACATTTGCCTAAATATAGAATACTAAGGACATTAACTAAAGATGAAAGAAAGAAAATAATTGATCAAGAGAAAGAATCTAAATTAAAAGCAAAACAATCTGCAGTTGCAGGAAATTAAGAGGTATAGAGATTTAACATGACATCAAAAAAGAAAGAAGGTCAAATTTACAAGTTTTATAAAATAGAGAAAGAATCTGTGGAACGTACTAAAAAAAATTGTCCCAGATGCGGTAATGGAGTGTTTATGGCACAACACAAAGATAGAAATACTTGTGGAAAATGCGGGTTTACAGAATTTCTGAAAAAAAAATAGTCATGGGCATCATTAGTTTTAAATATCGTAATAAGTTTTAAATAATTAATAAAAAAATAAATTATTTTTTTAACGATAATAAAACATTCTCGAGTACTTTATCCGGCTTAAATTTTGAAATTAATTCAATTGGAATTCTTATATTATTATTATCCAGACAAATGATTTTAGTAGGTAATTTCTGATCTAACCATTCATGAACAGATTTTTTTTCTAGTAAAGAATCTTTAAATCCTTTCGAAAAGGTTTCAGACATGTATTCTACAAGTGACAAATTTTTTTGAAATATCTTTTCAGGGTTGTAAATATTAAGAAAATCGGAAAAAGAATTTTCATAAATACTACTAGATAAATTATCAGAGATAATATTCATATTGATTATTTTGTCTACAAGATTTATGTAATGTAAAAATTCATGTACAAGTACACCTTTTATGGAATTATTACTTCCAAAAGCTATCAATGGTGCACAAAGTCGTATAGTTATCATTAATTCATTTTTATATACAATAGGCATAGTTCTCGCAAATATTAAACCATATTTTCCAATATCAGTTGGAGATGTGGAGAGTATAATGAAAGGTTCGACATGACATACAGGAAATTTGATTTTGGTTATATCATATATGTGATTGATCCCATCTTGGACTATTTGATATCTATTTGTTATTAGACTATAAAGTTCGTTCGAAAAAATGCCTTTACTATAGGAGGATTTTATTTTCCATAGCGGATCAAAATCCATGATATAAAACTTTTATAAATATATAAAAAAATTGTTATCTAGTTTGAAGAAAAATTAATGAAATTCCTTAGTTTTTAAATAAAAACATAATATCAAGATCAATATTTCATTATAAATCAAATAATAAATTTTGTTTAAATTTAAATATTTTGATACCATTAAATTATTACATCAAGGATATCAAATTTTATGCATTTACATTTATTTTTTATGCAAGAAGAGATATTAGGTTCTATTAAACTTTCACCCTCTATGAATTGTTTATAAGAAATTCCATTGTCTGAAATCATTTCAATGATTAAAGTATTTGTATCTATTATTTTTGCAGATATAGTATAGATCTTCTTATATGCAAATGTGGAATTATAATTATATTCAATTATTTTTTCTGAAAGTTGATTTATTTTATCCACATCAACACAATTAATTTTTTTTAAAGTTTCTAGATATAATCTGGATTTAATTTTAAATTTAGTTTGCAGTTCTTTATTAGCCGTACACTTATCAACGAAAATTGTAACACCATTTCCAAAAACTTTAAAGTTAGAAAATATTCTTTTTCGTGGGTTAATAATTTGAGCTACAAATGGCCGGCCTTTCCCAAGAACTTGACTATTAATATCCTCATTTCCGGTCCACTGGAAAATAACATTATCTGAATTAGTATAAGATAAGAATTTTTTTCTAGCTATATTCTCTATACTCTTTGCATTATTATTTCGAATAAATTTACATAGTTCGCATTTTTTACCTTTGCAATTTTGACATATCTTGTTTTTT
Organism: Nitrososphaeraceae archaeon; assembly: GCA_050043595.1. Lineage (GTDB taxonomy): Archaea > Thermoproteota > Nitrososphaeria > Nitrososphaerales > Nitrososphaeraceae > TH1177. The sequence goes on from JBNAIF010000078.1 coordinate 8,259, forward strand.
TGCAATAACATTCTTTTTTTTACATATCTACAAAGAAGATAAAAATTAGAAGATCTAACTGAAAAATCGAAATCACAGTTTTCTTTAACTATAATATTAATGAATAAATCAGGTATTTTTATTTCAAGTTTTTTTTTCATCAATTGTTCAAATCTTTCTCTCAAAATTCTGTTGAATTCTGACTTTATGTTTTCTCTACCTTTGATTTTTAACAAAGATCGAAGATAATCTTCATTTTCAAACATGACAGAAGGTAATGAAGAACCTATAAGAAAAGAATTAAATTCATAAATTTCTTTTTTTGTAATATACCAAATAATTTTTTCTATTATCGTATTAACTTTTATGAATAAATTGTTACATACAAAACATTTTTTTGATCTCTTATTACTATAATTAAATACAGCGATATTTTGCCGATTAATACAATTATTACATAAATAAAAAGAATTTCTGATATTGAATAGATTTTCTGGATTTCTTTTATTATCCAAGACCAAATTTTCTTAACATTCCATGCATTTGACGTCCTTTTGCTTGTTTCATCATAGTTTTAGAATTATTGTACTGTTTTATCATATCTTTTATTTCATGTTCGGTCAATCCCGAACCCCTTGCTATTCGCTTTCTTCTTGAATCATTAATAATTGTAGGATCTTTCTTTTCTTCTTTTGTCATAGATTGTATTATAAATCTCCATTTTTCGATTTTATTTTGTAAAACATCTAGTTGATCTTCTTTTACCATACCAGAAAGTCCAGGTAAGTTTTCTAAGACATTTCTAAAACCCATTTTACCAACATTTTCCATTTGAGAGTAAAAATCCTCGATTGTCATTTTTCCACCTAATAGACGTTTAGTTTGATTTTCATCTGCTTTTAATTCAAGATTCTTAGCCATATCAAGCAATGCTTTGATATCTCCCATTCCTAGTATACGTCCTACAAATCGAGTAGGAGAGAATGTTTCTAGATCATCTATTCGTTCGCCAGTTCCAATAAAAAGGATTTTTGAACCTGTTGCAGCAGAAGCTGCTAATGCGCCACCGCCTTTAGCAGTACCATCTAATTTTGTAATTAATATACCACCTACCGGAGCTGCATCATGAAATGCCTTCGCTTGATTAAAAGCTTGTTGACCTATTGTACCATCAATTACCAATAGGACCAGGTCAGGAGTAGTTACACTATACATCTCTTTCATTTCAGACAATAATCCTGATTCTTCCTTATGCCTGCCTGCAGTATCTATGATTATAACATCATGACCTGAATCCTCAAAGTGTTTTAAACCATTTCTGACAACAGAAATAGCATCTTTACTTTGATCTTCACCGTAAACATCGACCTTTATCTTTATACTATTCATTTTAAGCTGTGTTAATGCACCAGGTCTCCAAGTATCTGCACCAATGATGGCAGGTTTATAACCTTGTTTGCTTAACCATCTAGCCAATTTAACCGTACATGTAGTTTTTCCACTCCCCTGTATACCCAACATTAAAACGATATTTTTCTGTCCAAGGTTAAAATTAATTATGTTCTCATTTTGCTTATTAATATTATCTATATTTACAATACTTTGTCCACGATATCCAAGTAGTGAAGCAATTTCATTATAGAGAATTGTAATAATATGATCCTTTTTACTAAGTCCTTTTGGCGGTTGCTCATTCAAAGCACGCTCTTTTAAATTTTTTGTTATAGATAATACTAGTTTTACATTTACATCGGATTGAAGGAGGGATCTTTGAATATCTCGACATAGTGAATTTATCAATTCTTCGTTTATATCGGATGCACCAACAATTTTCTTTAATACATCTCTCAATCCAGTTTTTAGGTTATCAAGCATTTTTTATCACTTAGGTTTTAAACTAACTTCTAATATTTCAAACATTCCCCTTTGACCATCCCAAGTAGTTTTACTATCAAGGATTTCCAATCTCTTTTTGAAAAGAGGACAATCAATAACTAGGGTTTCTGCCTCACCACCTTCGAATGCAATATTAAATTTATATTTTTTACTTAATTCCGATAATAGAGCAAAATTATGTTTGTCAATACATTTTCCTAACCATCTATAATCTAATCCCATGGCAGAAACACTTACGATTTTTATTCTAAAAATATTAATTAGTTCTTTCATATAATCATATTCATTAACATGCCAGAGTGGGGAATATATTTTGATTTCATACAGAGAACATATTTTTTTAAAATGTCGTAGTTGAAAGTTAGAAGATATACCACCATGGATTATTCCATCTATTTGATATTTTTCTTTAGCTATTTTTATTGCATCATCTAATGAAATAATTTCGTCAGATAAATCATTTGAATTGACTTCTAAATCAATTAATGGAATATCAAGGATTTCAGAATAAAACTTAGATATCCAAATATTAGGATAATGAAAAAGATAACTTTCGTCAGATTTTGGATGAATAGTTATCAAACATTTAACCTTAAACCCATTTAATTTTGCTTTGTAAATTGAATATGTACTATCTTTACCTCCAGAAAATAAAGCTGCTAAATTTAATCTTTTAGTAATCATTCATTCTATCAATCACACGATTAAAAAAGTAATTTAAAAACCATTAGAAAAATTTATGTAGATAATAAATTTTTTTTAAAGTAATTTTGTAATTTATTATGCTTCTCCAAAAATTCCAATCCTAATTGCGTTGTTTTGTATTGTCCACTAGAAACTGAACGAGATATTAAACCAGAATCAATAGCAGAAGATAAGTGTCGAATTATTTGTGAATGAGATATAGAAACACTATTCATAAGATGTGTTTGATATCGCCAGTTTTCACTAGCATGATATAAAATTAACGCAAGAACATCTATATCAGATCTATTTTTCATCTTATGAATATTTATTATTCCCTTTTTTAAAACAAACATAATATTTTTTATTCATGGAGATAAAAATATTTAACAAGAATTTGATAAACAACTTACGTGAACACCTCCGCAACTCATAATCTTCGTCATTTTGAAAATATCAGATGGCTCTTCCTATACTTCATTGGTGTCCATAATCTAATAAGATGTCATGAATATAAAGTCAAGTCTTTAGATAAGAAAAATTTGTTTAATATTAAATTATAAAACTTTATTCATAAAATAAAAAGATTGTTCATAGATTGGATTTTTATAAAACATTAAAGTTAAAGTACTCTATGAAAGCAGCACGAATATTAAAAACCAAAGAACCATTGTCAATTGAGTCTCTTTCGATTCCAAAAGCTCGAAATACACAAGTTTTGGTAAAAATTGATGCAGCTGGAATATGTCATAGTGACTTGCATCTATGGGAAGGCGGATATCATGGAGCAGGAGGAAAATTTATGAAAGTTGAAGAAAGAGGAGTGAAGTTTCCCTTAACGCCTGGACATGAAGTTGCAGGTACCATTGAAGAAATAGGTCAAGATGTTATCCATTTTGAAAAAGGAGATAAAGTTTTGGTATATCCATGGATAGGAGATCAAGTTTGCCCGTCGTGTAATTCTGGATATGAAAACTTGTGTGAAAAACCAAGAACATTAGGGATTTATCAAGATGGAGGTTATTCAGATTTTATTTTAGTTCCAAATGCAAAATATTTAATCAAAATTAATGGAATGAATCCTAATTCTTGTGCTTCATTAGCATGTTCAGGATTGACTGCATATACTTCAGTAAAAAAAGCACAAACCTCACCTAGCGAAAATATTGTTATAATAGGTGCTGGCGGGTTAGGTTTAATGGCAGTACAAATTGCAAAGGCTATAACAAATTCAAATATAATAATGGTTGATGTGAATGATGTAAAATTAAAAGAAGCAAAAAAACTTGGCGCAGACATCGTTGTAAATTCTATGGACTCTGATCCTGTCAAGACAATAAAAGATATAACAAATGGATTGGGAACTGAGGCAGTAATTGATTTTGTTAATAATAATAAAACAGCTCCAACTGCTATTGAAATTTTAAGAAAGAGAGGAAGATATATTATGGTAGGGTTATTTGGAGGTTCTTTGGAGTTAAATCTTCCTTTGATTCCATTGAGAGCATTTACTATAACTGGGGCATATACAGGTAATTTTAACGATTTAACAGAATTAGTAGGATTATTTAGAAAAGGGAAAATAGAATCCGTAATATCAAGAAAATATAAATTAGATAGTGTCAATGATGCCTTGAATGATTTAAAAAATGGGAAAATAATTGGAAGAGCTGTTTTTAACCCATAATTTATTTTTCGTTATTTAATGTATCCCGCGAGCAGGATTTACTCCAATATAACAGATGTTACATTGATTGAGCCTGCGACAATTCGGTTTCTGTTGTAAGCCTGATAGGCTGTTTTGTTAGTTAGCTAAAGTAAGCCAGTCTCTACAGCCGAAAGCTCTACCAGGCTGAGCTATCGCGGGATAAGTCGATAGAGTAATTGAGTATATATATTTCTGACTAAAAATATAGATTGCAATTAAAAATAAAAAAACTAGTTTAAAAGAAATGGTGAAAGTTTGAGAGAAGAATATGAGATTATTTTATTAGCACCTGCCCTTTTTAGATCTTTAATCATTGAAAGAGTTAAGTAAATTTCATCGATATTTCTAATTTCAGATAATGCCTTAATCATACAATATTCTCCAGAAACAATCTGGACAACTAATGGTAAATTACAACTATTTTTAATTCGATATATCATATCTAGATAAAATAGCGCAGGTTTTATCATGACCATATCTGCACTTTCAATTCTATCATAATCTATTTCACGTAATAATTGATTGGGATTAGAACAAGATATTTGATATGAAGACTTGTCGAATTTAACTTTGTTTGATTGATAAAATGCGTTAAATCTGAATGGCTTATATAATGAAGAACTATGTTTAGCTGAAAATGACAAGATCTTAATGTTTTTAAATCCAGCGTCATCTAATTTTGATCGTATGAATTTAACTTGGCCATCCATCATAGACGAAGGAGCTACGACATCAGCACCGGATATTGCATGACTAATTGCAATTTTAGACAAATAAGTAAGTGTTAAGTCATTATCAACAATGGTTGTGTTAGATCTAGAAATACCGCAATGACCTGAATGATTATATTGACATAAACAGACATCGGTAAATAATGATATTTTGTTACCAAAATTTTTTCTGATTATTTTTAAAGACTTTTGAATTACACCGTTAGTACTAAATGATGAAGTACCAAATTTATTTCTAGATTTTGGAATTCCAAAAAGAATTACAGATTTTATGCCCAAGTTTAAAATTTTCTCTATTTCGTCCTCGAGTTTAGAAAGAGGAATTTTGTATAATTCTGGCATATATTCTATTTCTTTATAATTTGTATTTTCATGTACAAATAAAGGATAAATTAGATCTGTTTTTCTAATATTAAAATAAGATGAAAAGTCAGAATAATATGAATCATTATATTGCATTTTTAATACAAAATAAATCGAATTATAATATATATCATAGTAGAAAACAGTTCAAGTAATAAGAAAATTCTTAATTATCCTTTGTGTCCTCTGATAATGCCCAAGGAAACCATCTTCCAATAAATTTCCCCCAATCTATTTTTAAATAAAGATAAATAATCAGGCCCAACAACAGGATACTAATAACAACCATCAAATAAATATAAAATGGATCTGTACTTTCTCCTGTTATATTATTGATAAATGGTCGTCCAAGGAATACTGCGCCTAATACAATAATTTCATTTAGAATGAACTTTCCACTTAATGTAGCAATAGCAAATTTCCATGGACTATACTTTGCAAGTCCCAACGGTATATATACAACATCATCAGGAATTGGAGTCATAGCTGCAATAAACGCACCTGGCCAACCATATTTACTCAAAACTCGTTGAAGCGGGAGCATTCTTTTCTTCGTTTTCATACTTAGAATATTTCGACCGTAATAACTTACATAAAAAATTATTAATTTGGCAACAACTGCACCGATAGCACTGAAAAGTGAAACAAGATGTGGATCAAGTTCGGGATTTACGCCTGCCGTAAAAAGTACCGGAAAATAAGGAACAGGAATAAAAACGATAATACTCGCTAAAAAACTTATAATTAGTATTCCCAGATATCTGCCGATATAGCCGTAGTCTTCGATATATCCAAATTCCTGATAGAACTGCATAATATCTTCAAACCCGGTCAACAGGCAATACTAATGTCAGATAATTAAATAGGTTATTTAAGACAATAATGTAATTGACAAAAATAAACGCTATTTAAAAAAGAAGGGATATTCAATACAAAAAAATTATCATATTAATACGCTTTTGCAAAAAATACAGTTTTGCTAGCATCTTTATTACACAGAATACACTTGTTTTCTTCTGAAACTTGATTAGCAAAAGGGATAACACGTATATCAGCTCCAATATCATTTTTGATTTTTTCTTCACATTTTTCATCTCCGCACCAACCAGTACGTATGAAGCCACCATCATTATCACATATTGATCTCATTTTTTCATAATTAGATATTGAAAAAATCTTTGATTTTTGATATTGGGTTGATCTTTGATACAAAGAAGATTGAATATCATTCAATATTAGTTGAATTTTTTCTAAGTCGTTGAATTTTATAAATTCTTTTGATCGGATATCCCTTCGAACTAGTTCTACTACTTTTTTTTCAATATCTCTTTTCCCTATGTTGATTCGTAAAGGAACTCCTTTCACTTCCCAATCATGAAATTTCCAACCAGATGTATATTCATCGCGTTCGTCTAGATATACACGAAGATCTTGATCAAGTAATTTAGATTTAATTTCTTTAGCAGTAGTAATAACTTCATCCTTGTTTTTATTTTTAAAAATTGGTACAATAACAACTTGAATTGGTGAAATTTTTGGAGGCAGTATTAAACCTTTATCATCTCCATGAATCATAATTAGAGCACCTATCAATCTCCATGATATACCCCAAGAAGTTTGCCAAGCAAAATGCTGTTTAGAATCTTTATTTAAAAATCTAATTTCAAATGGTTTAGAAAAATTTTGACCTAAATTATGAGATGTGGCCATTTGTAATGCCTTTCCATCAGGCATTAAAGATTCAAGAGTAGTAGTATATAAAGCTCCCACAAATTTTTCTTTCTCGCTTTTATAACCACTAATGGTAGAGATAGCTAGTTCTTCTTCAATTAGAGATTTATATATGTCCAATATCAATGAAACTTCCTTTTTCGCTTCAGATGATGTTTCATGAACGGTATGCCCTTCCTGCCATAAAAATTCAGAATTTCTAATAAATGGTTTTGTTCCTTTTATTTCAGCACGTAATGCAGAATTCCAAAAATTCATTTTTAACGGTAAATCTCTGTAACTCATAATCCACTTAGAAAAAATCGAATAAGCTAATGTTTCAGAAGTTGGTCTGACAGCTAAATTATCAGATAGATCATTATTACCTGCTTTTGTAACCCAAAAAACTTCCGGAATAAAGCCATGAAAATGATCAGACTCCTTAGAAAGCAGACTTTCAGGAATTAAAACAGGTAGAAAACCGTTTTGGTGACCAGTACTTTTTAGTTTTTCATCTAAATATTCTTTAATTAGTTCCCAGATACGATAACCATATGGTTTAAGAACTATGAAACCTTTAATTGGTGAATAATCAATTAGGCCAGATTTTGTTACTATTTGTGTGTACCATTCACTAAAATTTTCATTCTTCTTAACAGTAATCCCAATTTCTTTGGAGGACATATATAGTAATCACGAATTCATTTTCTATCAACAAATTACATTAGTAAAATATTAAAGCGGATCTCCTTTACAATAGACTTTTCCAGTTATTCGACTATGAAAATTTTTACATACATAGCATTGAATGAATGGTACTTCTTTTTTTAGAACTGGACAGTCTATAGATTCCATTTTCATTCTTTTTAGCATTTTTGGGCTAACTCCCTTAAGTTTAAGTTTACCTTTGTCATCCATCATTCCTATACTTTTTAATTCAGCTTTTACTTCATTACTTAGACGTTGTGATTTTTCCAAGCTCTTTATTGGAATGATAAATTTAGTATCGATATTTGTTGACGGTTCAGAGTCGCTCATCAATTGATTATATTACAACTATTATATATGATAGTTCCTAATTAGAATGCATTCAAATTACTTTTTATATTATTTAATATAATAAATCTGATATATATTGAATTCGAAATTGGCAATAATTACAAAAGATAAAACATTATTAGAAATATTGAATAAATGTGTGGAAGGAAAACCAATTTCTAAAGAAAATGCACTATACATCTTGGATTCTAAAGAGAAGCAGGACATATTAAAAATTTCATCATATTTAAAAAATCTATATAAAAATAAAACCATCACATATTCAAGAAAAATATTTATTAATATTACTAATCTGTGTAGAGATTTTTGTTCCTACTGTACTTATAGAAAAAACCCTTATGAAAATGGAATGGTGATGATGAAACCAGATGAAGTAATACGATTATCTGAAATTGGAAGAAAATACAAATGCACAGAAGCTTTAATTGTAGCAGGTGAAAGACCCGAAGAAAGATACAATGAGGCTAAACAATGGCTTAATTCATTGGATTATAAATCCCTTGCAGAATATGTATCAGATATATCTGAGACAATTGTTAAAAAAACGGGATTGATACCACATTCTAATATTGGAAATCTTGATAAAAATGAAATGAAATCTTTGAAAGAATATAATATAAGTTTAGGAATTATGTTAGAATCATCAAGTGAAAGACTACAACAAAATGGAATGCCTCATGAATACGCACCTAGTAAAAATCCGAAGAAAAGATTAAAAACTATTGAAAATGCAGGACAATTAAATATTCCAATAACTACAGGTCTTTTGATTGGAATCGGCGAAACAAAAGAAGAAATAATAGACTCTATTTATTTATTAAATGAGATTAATAATAAATATGGTAATTTGCAGGAGATAATAGTACAGAACTTTAAACCACATGTAAATACAAAAATGCAGGATTACAAATCACCGTCGCAAGATTATTTTCTAAAAATTGTTGCTCTTACTAGATTAATAATGCCGAGAATGAATATTCAAATTCCCCCAAATCTTAATCTTAACACATATGGATCTTTTATAGATTCGGGTATAAATGATTGGGGAGGGATTTCACCAGTTACTAGAGATTATGTAAATCCAGAATTTTCTTGGCCGTTAATTAAAGATTTATCAATAATAACAAGAAAAAAAGGTAACATACTACGTGCTAGACTTCCAATATATCCAGAATTTTTAAATGATAAAAAACAATATGTTTCTAGTAATTTGTTTGATTATTATAAAGACTTGATTGATGATACAGGATTGATAAGAGAGGAATACCTAAAAAATTGATTCTAGAAAATTTATTTAAAAATTTAGATCCAATAGTTTCTAACATATTAAATAAAGCTCTAAGTAAGAAAGATATTTCTGTTAGTGAGACAATAGAACTTTTAAAAACGAATGGTATTGATATGTATGCTACTGTACTTGTTGCAGACTATTTACGAAATAATACTGTAGGAAATGTGGTAACATATGTCATCAATAGAAATATCAATTTCACGAACGTATGTATTAAAAGATGTGGCTTTTGTGCTTTCAGCAGAGATTTTAGAGAAGAAGAAGGATATTTTTTACCCATCGAAGAAATAATAAGTAGAGTTTTAGAAGCTAGAAAATTTGGTGCAACTGAGATATGTATTCAAGCAGGATTACCTCCAAACATGGATGGAAATTTGTACGTAGATATATGTAAAAAAATAAAAGAAAGAATTTCAGACATCCATATTCATGCATTTTCTCCAGAAGAAATTCTTTACGGAGCTACTAGATTACAAGTATCAATCAGAGAATATTTAAAAATGCTAAAAGATGCTGGTTTAGATAGTATTCCAGGTACTGCTGCAGAAATTTTAGACCAAAAATTAAGAAATAAAATATCACCAGGACGAATTTCATCAGAAGATTGGATTAAAATTATAACTAATGCGCACGATATTGGAATACCGTCTACATGTACTATGATGTATGGACATATAGAATCTAATAATCATATTGCAAAACATCTTGAAACTATTAAAAATATTCAAAAAGAAACACACGGATTTTCCGAATTTGTTCCACTTAGTTTCATACATACAGAAGCGCCTATGTATAATAAATCACTGCTTGAAAATATAAGATCTGGACCTGATGGAAATGAGGTCATAAGAATTCATGCAGTTTCAAGGATTGTATTAAATAATTATATTAAAAATATTCAAGTTTCTTGGGTAAAAGAAGGACCGAAAATAGCACAAATATTATTAAATGCCGGTGTAAACGATTTTGGAGGTACCTTAATAAACGAAAGCATTTCAACATCAGCTGGAGCAATATATGGACAGTTATTAAAACCCAAGAAAATACACAGTATTATAAGAAGAAATGGAAAAACTCCAGCACAAAGAAACTCTATATACAAAATAATAAAAAAATATGAAAATGAAGACAAAGAATTTGAAGAGTTGGAACTAAATAATGTTGATCCTGAAATATTTGGATCTTACAATCAATTAGTTAAATTGAATAAATTTAAATTTTCCAATACATCAAATCAGTAGCTGTTTGAATACAATTTACAATTATTGACACTTTTAGTGGTAAGATTTATCAATAGTCGAAGAAGTGAATATTTTTTGTACAAGGCTTATGCAGAAAATGGACCCGAAAATTAAATGGAAGACATTAGAACATAACGGAGTAGCGTTTCCTCCAGATTATCAAGGTAATGAATTAACAATATCAATAAACAGTGAAATGATAATTCTCAATAGAGAACAAGAAGAAGTAATATATGCATGGGCAAAAAAGAAAGATACTCATTATGTAAAAGATCAAATTTTCCAGGAAAATTTTCTAGTAGATTTAAAAAAATTATTACCAGAAAAATTCAATAATATAAAAAATATAAGTGAAATTGATTTTTCCCAAGTTTTTAAATTTGTAGATCAAGAACAATTAGAAAAACTGAGAGAAAAAGAAAGGATAAAAAATTTATCCAGAGAAGAAAAGAAAAAGATAACGTTACTAAAGAAACAAGAGAAAGAAAAATTAAAAGAAATCTATGGTAGAGCAATTGTAGATGGAATTAAAGTAGATATTGCTAATTGGTTGGTAGAACCACCTGGATTGTTCATGGGACGAGGATTACATCCATTGAGAGGTAAATGGAAACCTAGAGTAACACAACAAGATGTAACATTAAATTTAGGCGAAGATGCACCGGTACCTGAAGGAGCTTGGGGTGGAATAATTCATGACCACGCCTCGACGTGGTTAGCAACTTGGATTGAAAAATTAACTGGAAAACGAAAATATGTTTGGTTGCATGATTCCGCAACATTAAAACAAAATAAAGATAAAGAAAAATATGATAAAGCAAAAAATTTAGAAAAATATTTTCACAAAGTAGAAAAAGAGATAATCAATAAAATGAGTAATTCAAAAGATGTTAACAAAAAAAAGATTGCTACTGTATGTTATCTAATATTAAAATTAGCTATGAGAGTAGGAGATGAAAAAGATCCTGATGAAGCAGATACGGTAGGTGCATCTACATTAAGGGTAGAACATGTTAAATTAGAAGCTCCTGATTTAATCATATTCGACTTTCTTGGTAAAGACAGTATCAAATTTCATAAAGAAATTAAAGCACCTACTTCTATATATGATAACTTTGTA
>JBNAIF010000079.1:0-3125 GCA_050043595.1 Nitrososphaeraceae archaeon
GCTAAAGGAGCACCCAAACAAAAGTGAATTCCAGTTCCAAAGCCTAAATGACGTATGTTTTTACGATTGATATCAAATAGTTCTGGATTTATAAAAATTGATTCATCGTGGTTTGCAGAACCTAAGAATAATATGATTTCATTACCTTTTTTTATTTCATGTTTATATTCTTCTCCTTGTCTATCTTCATTACTAATGGCTAAATCATTTTTTGCTATGCGGGCGACAATTTGAACAGGTGATCGATAACGTAATGTTTCTTCGATGGCATATTTATTTAGCTCAGGATTTTGTTGTAATATCTTGAATTGTTTTGGATATTGAAGTAATGAAAAAATTAAGTTTCCTATCAAATTGACTGTAGTAATGTGACCAGCATTTAAAAGAAGTGCACAAAAACTGAGTATCTCTTTTTCAGATAAAGAATGTCCCTCTACTTTCGCTTTAATTATATGACTAATAAGATCATCTTGCGACATTTTCTTTTTTTTCTCTATTAATTTACCAAAATAAACGTCCATTTCATTTATAGTTTGATTTAATCTACCAAGTGAATCTCTATTACTATTAATATCAACTTCAATACTAACAATAGCATCAGCCCATTGACGAAAAAGATCTTGATCGTTAGTAGGTATGCCTAATAGCTCCGCAATTACAGTTGCTGGTAATGGATACGCAAAATCTCTGATTAAATCCATGGTGTTATTATTTTTTTCAATGATTTTATCAACTAATGTGTTTGCGATATTTTCAACACGTTTTTCTAATTTAGATATTTCAAAGGGGACAAATAATGTATCAACTACGCTTCGTAATTTTCTATGATATGGCGGATCGGAATTTAAAAGGCTTGGACGATTTAGATTTTCTTGATATTCTTTTGGGATCTGAAATGTTCTAATCTGAGATGAAAATTTTTTATGGTCTAACAAAATTTTTTTAATATCCTTATAGCGATACACTCCACATTGATCATTTCTTTCATCAAATGTAATAGGATTATTTTTTCTCATAAACGAATAAAATTCAAAAGGCGAAAATCTTTGTTCTACTGGAGGATATATATTCATACTTTAAAGATGAAAAACTAAAATTTATATGTACTCTGTATTATTTTGCAAAATAAACGTTCGCAAATAAAAATACAATCTTTCATTATGTTGTATTTACGAAATAAAAATTAATTCAAAAACTAATTAATTTAATAACATGCTTTTTTATTTTCTATATATATATTATTTTATATTTTGATAATTTTAATTTTATAATCTGAAAAAAAATATTTAATATCTAAATTTATAAAAAAATAAACGATGATGAAAATCTAAAAGAAGTAATTGAAATAGATTTTTTCTGGGATTTGAGCTAATCATTTAATCAAAGTTGATTAATAAATATCATGATAGTTTTTGGTTAAACATGACTTAATTTTTTAAAAATAAATATCTTAATTATATTGATGAAATATTGAATATACCTAACAACAACAATAATAATCATAATATTTTTACTAATACTAACATTAACAGTTATCCGAAATACTGTATTCTATTGATTGGAACGAAATAATATTTTAATATTTTGCCTAGCTAAATCTTTTCAGTTAATAAAAGTGTCCAAGTTACATCTTTAATATGTATTGGATGATAAAAAACTAATGTTTTCTTTCCATTATTATCTTCAACAAGTGATCCTGATTCTCCTTTTTGAGACATAATAAAACTCTCCATATGATTAAATAATTCTTTGAACTGATCTATTAAAGTAAATGTGTGCGAATCTGCTATTTCAAATCCATTCTGATCGATTAATATTAATCTCTGATTATCAGGTAAATTAAGACTTTTAAAATATTGATCCAATGTATTCAAATCCAAAGCACCTACCCAAAATCCGTTAAATTCTTTAGGTTTATTCTCGGAAAATATTGGAACTGTAATGGTAGCAGTATTAAGTCCAGTAGCGTAGGACTGCCAAGAAGGACTCAAAAATGTACCATTTTTATCAATAGCTCCCTTTATGTGAGGATGCGAAAGAAATCCATTATTTTTGGTAAGATTAAGTTGATACAAATAAGGTTCAGTTAAATATGTATGACCAGTATCTAACATGAACCAAATTCTATGAAATATGTCATGATTGTCCAAGACATCTAATGCTACTGATCTTTTACCCAAATCCGAATCAGAAGGTACTCCGTTATGGGTATCTATTGTTTTATTTAGTGTCAATAAATCATCACTATCCAGATTTTTAACTTCTGGAAGCTTACTTGTAAATTCTATTACTGTAATTGCATGATTTAATTTAAGTTCAATGTTATCAGCTAATAATTTTACAATCAGATGTTTATCTAATTCTTCTGTGTTTTTATCGTTGTAAAACTGTGATGTATTCTCTTTATTATCAATAATTTTAATCTCGTTAAGATTATCTGTATTTTTTATTCCATAAATAATTTCTGGAGCTAAGGAAATAAGTCCCAATGAAAAAATTACACAAAAAGTTAAATAAAAAAAATAGCGTTGAGGGTATAAAAAAAGATCGAAACTAATCATGAGTTACACTCCATTATTACTAATAGTTTTTATATTTTTAGTTTATATCTACTTCCATAGTGATAGATAATCCTTTTAATATTTCTAAATCGTTTACATGTTTTCAAAGTACTATGTAAACTTGCTAAGAAATTTTATTTTATTCTAAAATATTTATCCATATTTTGCGAAAAGATAGATTCACATATGATAACTATTAAACTATTTTGTGAATTTAGTACGAAAAATAAAAAATATTTTTAATGCTTTAGGTAATGATGGTATAAATAAAAAAGATCAATTCGATCATAAGATAAATAACACACATATTGATAGTAATGCAATATTATCATTAACTTCTGCATGTGTCGACCTAGAAAATAATTTAGGTATTATAAGTACTGGTAAATGTGGTATTTGTGTAAAAGATGTAAATACTGCTTTATTTGAGGATATGAGAAAATACGTACGCGATTTCCTTCAAATAGTATCTGATCAACAAAATACCAAAAATCTTTCATTTTCATACAACGTATTACTTGATGATTATAATTATCTGTGGTTTATATTAAATGGAAAAAAAAT
>JBNAIF010000080.1:0-26463 GCA_050043595.1 Nitrososphaeraceae archaeon
AAAGAGTATAACTAGTAAAATAATATTTATTTATTATTTTTATGCAAATAAAAATTAAAAATGAAATTAATGATATATAATAAATATTAAGACCTATTAAATATAATTTATTTTACCTTATTTTAAAATATAAATTAGATAAAAAATATATAAAAAAATTATTATATTAATAAAATATAATCTTCTTAATCCGAAAAATTTTGCGATACAATTATATCATTAGTTAAAATTAACAATAATATATAACCATATTGATACACATAATATGCATTATTTGATTCAATATATGAAAATTTAAGTCTTTACTAACGAATATGGAAAAACAAATAATGGGTTAAAATATGTTAAATTTGAATATAGTTTTCATGGTCAATATTTTGATAGTGTCTACTTAAATTTTTTTTAAACAGTAGATAATATTACTATAAAGATAAAAAAACAGAATGAATATGCTAAAAATATATCAATAACAACATCTATAAATTATTAATTGAAATAGTTATTGAATGGAAGAAAATATCTTATTTACAAAAAAACAAATTTCTTATCTGAATGTAGATATAGATAGAATTTCATTATTTGAAAATATTATTGGATATGAAGATTTAAAAAGAATTTTCAAAATGGCATTGAGTTGTAATCAACCAGTAAATATATTATTGGTAGGACCTCCTGCTTCTGCAAAAACACTATTTATGTTGGAATGTATGAAATTAGAAAGGTCATATTTCACATTAGGTAGTCATAGTACAAAGGCAGGTATGCTTGAATATTTATTTGAAAAAAGACCAAGATACCTGCTTGTTGATGAAATAGAACATATGCCTTACAAGGACCAAACTAGTCTTCTGAGTCTTATGGAGACTGGAATAATAACCGAAACAAAATCCCAAAAAAATAGATCTACCCAATTAAAGACATGGGTTTTTGCGACGTGTAACAATACTGAAAAATTGTTAACACCGTTAATGTCAAGGTTTATGGTCTTTCATTTAAAAGAATACAATAAAAAAAAATTCATGGAAATTTCTAATGGAATATTAACTAAACAAGGATTATCTAATGAAATAGCCAATGAAATTTCAAAACAAGTTTGGAATAGGCTTAAATCCAAAGACATAAGAGATTCAATGAAGATAGGAAAATTAGTTAAATCGATTGATGATGTAAAATTAATAGTAGAGGCCATACAGACATATAAAAAAAGAATATAAATATCTACTTCATATCATTGTTACTATCATCTTGATGC
This sequence comes from Nitrososphaeraceae archaeon, assembly GCA_050043595.1. GTDB lineage: Archaea > Thermoproteota > Nitrososphaeria > Nitrososphaerales > Nitrososphaeraceae > TH1177. The sequence continues at coordinate 1,253 of JBNAIF010000080.1, forward strand.
ATCCTTCTTCTTCGTAAAAATATCACCAGTATGATCAAAATTACTAAAATTCCCAAATATCCAAAAAAGAGACTTTCATTTACAACAGTATTCTCGGGTAATATCCCCATAATAACAAATAATAAATTATAAAGTATCAAGATAATTAAAAATATAAAAGATACAAGTATTATGTGTTATCAAAAATTACGAGGTTAAAGTAAATTATAATAAATTGAAATACAATAGATTAAATTATAAACCATTAGTTAGGAATTGCAAGTATACATAAATTAAAATGGCTACAGCTAACAAAAATGAAGAGAAAAATATTGTTAAAGTTAAAGGAAAACATGCACGATCTACAGAATATAGAAGATTGATATGGGATGTTGTAGTCTGGCCCTTGATATTAGAAAAAAATAAACCATATTTTACAAAAGAAGAATATCAACAAAAACGATCAATATTTTCTACCAAGAACGATATTCCTGCTTCAAAACTATCAGGCGGATTGATATCATTGGTAATAAAAGGTATATTGATAAAGGAAGATGAAATTTATTCACTTCATTATAGATTAATACCATATCTCAGAAAAAAAGTAGTTTTATCGTATGGGCAAGCATTAAAAGAAACTTACACTAAATAAAATATCATAATAAGTTTACTTGAATGATAATATATAATATTTCTTAGGTGGGGAAGGGATTTGAACCCTTATATATTCGCTCTCTAAATTAAATTGTTTCTGCAGGCGAACGCATAGCCGCTCTGCCACCCCACCAACATTACCAATTACAGAAATGTATGACATATAAATTGATTCAATAATGAACTTTTGATGATTTAAAGAAATAATTGAACTTCAAGAATTATTAAAGTTATTTGACTGATTTAAAATCATTAATTACAATTAAAACCAATGAAAGTCTCATATGTACTTTTATAATAATTAAAGTTTAAACTTTAAATTTAAAATATTATTTGTGAAAGTAGTTTATGAATTTTTTCAAATATTACATAAATGAACTAAACAATATATTTTTTAATTATATATTAATTAAATATTAAATTTTTAACATTAATTACAATATAATCATGATACTTGTTTTATGGTATTTTTATAAGCTAGTCTAATGTCGTCTGATTTTATGGTTTTTCTACCTGCATGATGAGATAACTCATTAGCATGTTTGGAAATAGTAATTGCAATTTCTTCGAGAATTCCACGTAATTCATTTGCTGCTTCATCGCTAACTCGTTCTGCTCCTGACTTTTTCATAATTCTATTCATCACCGCTAATCCAAATTCTGACTCAGTATTATTCATTGATATTAACAAATGACTATTGAAAATTTAATGACGAGGGATAAAAAAAATCAATAATCAAATCAAAAAATAGTGCGATTATTTAATCGCTATTTAAATTGATCTAATAATAATTTTCTAATCTTTGGGGATTTTAAAGATAAAATAAAATAAACGTCTAGTAATTCATCATTATCAAGATCACGATTATGTTGCAAAGAAAATTTTTCAAAGAAATTGCCTAAAATCAATCCTAAAGTAAAACCATAAGTAAAGTCTTCAAAACTAGCTTGAGATGGAAGATTTTTATCGGCAAAATTAACTATGTGCTTTAAACTCTTTTTATCAAGTTTTAGTAGTGATTCCAGTTCTTTTTTGTCTGCAAGTGTTAATCCCAATAAATAAGTAACTTTACTAAAGATATACTATTTGAATCTTTATCATGAGATTAGATATGATAGAAATTCAAAAGTATGATAATATTTACACATAAAAATACAAGTCGCATTTTAACATTATATGAAATAGAAAAATTAAGATAGCAAAAAAATTAAAGAAAGCTTGAATAAATAATATTTTGATGAATAATTCTTACGTCAGATATATGATATATCTTGAAAATTCATCATTCTTGCCAAGCGACGCAATTAATATACGAAAACGAATTAGAAAACTAACAAGTAATTTTAATATAATTGTAAGAGATTTGCGGATAGCAAAAAAATTCATAGAATGTGATATTAGTTTGGAAAAAAAAATTAATATGCAAGAAATTCTGATGGTATTAAAAAATATAGCAACTACAATAGAAATTATTCCGGTTGTAGAAATGAAATTAGAAAAAAATGATTCGATAGATATTGCAAAAAGAAATTTTAATGAAGAAAAATATTGGTGGGCACATGAAAAACTTGAAGGAGTTTGGAAAGAATCACAAGGTGAAGAAAAAAAATTGCTAAATGGAATTATTTTGGTAGCAGCAGCTTTTGTACATAATCAAAAAGATGAAAGAGAAATATGTTTATCTATATTGAATCGCGCAATGAATAAATTGTATAATATAAATGGGACATATTTTGGGATTAATATAAATATTCTGAAACAAAAGATTAATGAAATAATAAATTCAAAAGACATATATCAATTTAAAATATAATGCAATATAATATGGTAATAAATATTATATGTTACTATTAAATAATTAAAAAAAATTTATTTTATAATATATTTAATATTCGAAATTAAGTGAGACAAGTATCATAACTGCGTCATGTAGAAAATTATTTCTTGATCTAATCTAGTTATTCGATTATAGACTTTTTATTTAGATAATCAGATTTCATTTCATTTGACCATTTATCCTTATGTTTATAAATTCGTTTTAGTTTACGTGGTTTACACTCTGATAATATGTAAGAAGATAATAATGGAAAATAGATTGAAGAATCACCATATACTATAACATTGCCATGATGTGATGATTTAATCTTTCCCCAGCTTTTACCCTCTTGAATTGTAGCCCCGGATAATCCGCCCGTATCAGGTCGTGCATCAGTAAATTGAATAACATAATCATGGCCACCTTCTTGGATTTTTAATATCTGATACAGTGTAGGTCCTGTTTGTTGAAAAAAATTTTTTGGAACACCTCCGCCTAATTCTACACCACCGGATATTTTACTTTTCCATAAAATTGCAGTGGATTCTACTATATCGAGAATAGGATTTAAAGAAATATCTTTTGATTCGAATAATAATGGAACCATATTCATTCCTATAGAAGAATCATTTAATGCTGGTAAATATACCGGAACATCATTATCATACGCAGAAACTAAAAAAGACTGTTCAGGGTATACCGAATTTTTTTTAGCTGAATATCCTAAAACATTAACAAAATCTGATGATGAAAATGAGGAATTTAAAGTTCGAGTGTACTTTGAATTTAGTAAATCTTTTTGAATTATTTCATCTTGTTTTTGCAATGTTTCTATTTCTTTTATATACACGTCATAAATTCGAACTATTTGTTTTGAATATAAAATATCATCATCTACATCAAAGTGACCTTGTCTAACTGGTAAATCATATGCAAAGTGCAAGTCATGATATGCATTTGCGCCAGTTGTGACAATCCAATCAACAAAACCATTTTCTATCAACGTAGAGATTGACTTTCCCAACCCAATTGGAGTAAGAGCACCAGAAACAGTGAGACATATTGTGGCGTCAGATTCAATCATTTTTTTAAAGATTTTAGCTGCTTCAGCAAATCTTCTGGCATTAAAACCTGTTGAAGAATAGAATGATATTAAATCAGAGATAGTCATATTACGTGTTAACAATGGAGGTATGATTTTTTCGCCTTTAAAAGAATGTCTTTCATTCATAATAAATTGATTAAATAATCTACTTGTATAAAATATGTTATGAATAGAATTAGAATTATTAATAAAGAATAGAATTTAACATAGTGTATGAAGTCGAAAAAAAATAGTAAAAATAAATTAATAAAGAATTATGTTAGAGATTTTAATATTAATACTTCGGATTTAGAAAATATTATTTATTATATGTCTAATTCAGGAGGTTTTGAATCTCGAAATTTTGTAAATGGGATAAATATTTTGAAAAAAATGCAAAATGAGAAGAATTGTACAAAATTTTTGTCTTTTGTAGGATCAATTATTTCTACTGGATCACGCGGATTAATTAAAGACATGATTAGGAAAAAAATGTTTGATTGTATTATTACTACATGTGGTGCTCTTGATCATGATATTGCAAAGTCTTTTAAAAAATATTATTCTGGTACATTTGACGTAAATGATTCTGAGCTTAATAAAAAAAATATCCATAGGTTAGGAAATATATTTATACCTTCTGAAAATTATGGACAAATTATAGAAGAAAAAACACAAAATTTTTTTGACGAATTTATTAAAACGTGCAATAAAGAATTTTCTGGTACAGAATTAATAAAGTTCATAGGAAGTAAATTAAATGAATCATCATTTCTATATTGGGCATATAAAAATGATATACCGGTGATTGTTCCGGGAATTGTAGACGGAGCGTTTGGTAACCAAATGTGGTTATTTAATCAACAACACAAAGATTTCAAAATAGACATAATGAAAGATCAAACTTTGTTGTCAGATTTGATTTTTGAAGCAAATAAAACTGGAGCTTTTATGCTAGGTGGCGGTATATCAAAGCATCATACGCTATGGTGGAATCAATTTAGAGGTGGATTAGACTACGCAGTTTATATAACAACTGCAAATGAATGGGATGGAAGTTTAAGTGGTGCAGAAGTAAAGGAAGCAATATCATGGAATAAAGTTAAAGAAAAAGCAAAGCAAATAACTATTCATGGAGAAATTACGACTTTATTACCAATAATGTTTTCATTAATAAACAAGAAATGATTTTAAGAATTTTTAAATGTGTATCAAATTTATATAACTGAAAGAAAAGTTGGTGATAACGACTATTATTTTATTAATATTAATAACCAGTATTTTAATTATTTTAGGTCAATTTTTCCTTGTTTTTGCTGAACCTATAGTGCATATAAAACCGGAATGCGGTTCATTGAAGGATCATCAGATAACTTTTATTGCAAATTGGTTTAAACCAAATAGTACAGTTCATTGGCAGATCATTAATTCAAATAACGATATTGATAGTTTTGGATATTTTAGAACAAACCACACTGGAGGTTTTACAGATAGTACGGTAGCAGATGACCTTATTCCAGATACATATAAAATAAAAATATTTGATGATAAAGATAACAATTACAAAATAGATGAGGATGGGAAAGAGTTTTCTTTAGAATATCAAATTCCATGTATGTAAAATTATAAATTAAATAAAAGAAATCAATACTTATCCATTAAATTAAAAAGTAAGTGAAAATAAGTCTCAATAAGACATAATGATTTCAGGTAGCAAAACAATATTTAAAGTAAATTCATTTGAATTTCAAATTAAACATTTACTAGTTATTCTAGTTCTAGTAATAGCATTTTCTACTGCCTTTACAATGAGATCATATCCAATCAAATATGGATTTGTTTTAAATGAATTTGATCCGTATTTTGATTATCGAGCTACCAAGTACTTGTTAGATAATGGGATATCAGAGTACCTTAATTGGCATGATACCATGTCATGGTATCCAGATGGAAGAGACGTTCCAAAAACATCTCAGGTAGGATTGCACATAATTGCAGCAGGTCTATTTCAAATATTTGGTCTTGGAAGTTCCTTGTTGGATTTTGTCATAATGTTTCCAGTAGTTATAGGTTCTCTTACAACAATAGTAATTTTTGCTTTGGTTAGATTAATTAGTAATAGTACAACTGCAGGTATGTTTGCTAGTTTATTATTTGCTTTTATGCCTGCAATAATACAAAGAGGAAATTTAGGATGGTTTAAATCAGAGCCTCTTGGTCTATTTTTGGGATTAATATCTACATATCTATTTTTGTCTGCACTAAAACACGATAATTTAAAATTAACAGTTATTAAAATGATTGGTGCCGGGATAATTTTAGGATTAGCAAATTCATCTTGGGGAGGAATTCAATATTTCAGTATACCACTAGCAATATTCTTTTTCGCTTTACCATTCGTAAAAAATAATACAAAAATAATAATTTACGGAGTTACAATATTTACGATAGTTACTTTAATAACGGTAGCATTAACACCACGTCCAGGATTATCATTTGTATTTGGATTACCGGGAATAGCTCTAATGATAGGAACTGTCTTTGCAATAGTAGGGAGTATAGTTAGAAGAAAGAGTAAAATAGATAGAATTAATAGAAATCTTGTAATTACATTAGGGATTTTTATATTAATTGCAGTTTCAATTATAATAGCTGGTGCATATCAGCCTTCGTCGTTCAGATATATGAATGCAATTAATCCACTATTATCTACACAAAACCCACTAGTGGAATCAGTTGCAGAACATTCTACACCAACTCTAGTGGATTACTTCTCAGATTACTCTATACTAATAATATTTTCAGGATTTGGGATTTTAATGGCTTTTAAAAAGAGGAATGACATGGCAATATTTGCGTTAATATTAGGTATTACAGGAATGTATGTTAGTGCTACATTCGCTCGATTAATGGTTTTTTCATCTATTTCAATAGTGATATTGTCGTCTATAGGAATTTTTGAAATTACTAGAAGTATATTACAATATAAAGCAGAACGATCTAATTTGAAAATAACAGAAAAAGAATTTAAGAAAAAAATACAACATGGGAAAATTACACCACAAGTAAAACCATTTATACAGGTTGGATACGTTGTGGTTGTAATATTTTTAATATCTATTCCGGTTTTAGATCAAAATGGCATATTATTTCCACTAAATTATAATTGGATAAGTGCTGCGGACATACCACCTTCAATTGCAAATGGAGCTACAGGATTTAGGATGCAAGTTACTGATTGGATTGATACATTTGATTGGATTTCGGAAAACACACCAAAAGAATCGGTAATTGCATCTTGGTGGGACTATGGATACTGGATCACGACTTTAGGAGAAAGAACAAGTTTAGCAGATAATGCAACTATAAATCAAACAAGAATTCAGACTATTGCACAAATGTTAATGAGTAATGAAGAAGAAGGTATTAAAATTGCAAAAGATCTGCAATCAGATTACATATTATTATATGTTGTAGCTGATAGATTACCTGGAAATGATGGAACTAATTTTTATACTTTGGGAAGTGGCGGTGACGAGAGTAAAAAACAATGGTTTATGAGGATTGGAGGATTTGATGAAAATCTTTACGTTGAAAGAGATGGATTTACACCTACAACATATTTCTGGAATAACACATTATTAGGTAAATTGATCCCATTTACACCAGTATCATATGCAAGTATTAATAATGGAGGCATAACTGGAATGTCTCCAGAATATGTACCTGGAAGTATAGGATTTTATATGAAAGACATAAAATATCCCAATAACGATTCGATAAACCAACCGTTAAAGTTAGTGTATGCTTCACCAAGTTTTGAAAATGAGAACGATGATATAGTATTTGGAATATTTTTGTACGAGATTAACAAGAACTATGAACCTAAAATAAATGAAATTCAATTAAATGATACAATTAAGAACAATAATAACACCGATGATAAAATAATAGACAAAGATATAAGTAAATCAATAGAAACAATTGCAGATATGACGTCTTCAAACGAATTAGCGATAATTCAAACTTCGCAAGGAAATATAACGATAGAATTTTTCCCAAATGCTGCACCAAAACATGTTAGTAACTTTTTAAATCTGGCGGAGGAAGGATTTTACGATGGTACTATTTTTCACAGAATTATAAAAGAGTTTATGATACAGGGTGGAGATCCAAATAGTAAAACAGAATCCAACAGACAAATTTGGGGAACAGGTGGACCAAATCATACAATAGATGCTGAATTTAATGACATACCGCATGAAAGAGGAATATTATCTATGGCAAGATCGTCAGATCCAAATAGCGCAGGATCGCAATTTTTCATAGTAACCAAGGATTCACGATTTCTAGATAATCAATACACTGTTTTTGGAAAAGTTATAGAAGGGATGGACATAGTAGATAAAATTGAAAATTTAATAACAAATGAAAATGACCAGCCAAAAAACTACAACGATGCTCAAATTAATAAAATAACAATAGAAAAAAAAGAGTAAATGATTAAAATCGATAATTTCTTTATTATAAAAAAATGACAGAAAAATGAACGAATTGGAAGAAATATTGCTAAGCCCAAAGAGGAAATTAATTGTGTCATTAAGGGAGATAGATTTGAAAAATACTGATTATAATAAATTATTCCTGTTGTTGATAGAGGAAAGTTTTGGTTCTGCAGGAGGTCGAGGTGGGGGATCAGGACACAGGAAAATTGACCAGATAATAGGATTTAAGATCTATAATGATACGGTTGACAAATTCTTCGATACCATTGAGCAAGATAAAATAGTAAAATTTGAAATTCCTTATAGTGCTGTTGCTATGGATATTAAATTGTCTGATTCAAAACCTATGGTAATACAAGGAATAGTTGATCCTAACTTGATCAAAGCATACGAAAAAATAGTAGATGAAAACAAAATTGTAAAAGATGAAAAGTGACTAGTTCTGATACATAATTATGAATATATATTTTATTTTGAGATAATTTTTGACTATCTATAGTTTTGGACCAACTATACATAATTTCAATACAACATTATCTTTTATTTCAAAACATGCTTAAAAATAAAAATATTCTTATTCCTACGTTGTAAACAACAATATAATATTCAATATTCTAATAGATATTGTACATCTTTTCCTAAGTAGTGATACATATTCTTTTAAAATTTCTGGTATAATATTTTCATATAAAAGATTGTTAAAATCAACGCAATAAAAACGCCTATGGTAGTGTAATAATTTAATGCGAGAATAAGAAATTTTCTTTGTTAAAGAATGCAAGATACATATCAAATCCAATTTTTATTATTTAAATAGAAAAACTAATTGTTATACAGGTTTAATTTACAGACAATTAAATTTTGACTTTACAAGTTAAAATTTCTAATAGTCATAAGCATATTAAAATATAGTAACAATCTAATAAATGATATAACTTTATATATTTGTAGTATAATTAACCGTGTATTCTGAAAGTTAAAGATATGATTAATGGAAAAATAGTAGGCGGTGGTTCAGATTATATAGTAATTGAAAAGAATAAAAAGAGGTTTTTGCTTGAAATTAGAAATGAAAATATTAAAGAACTGAAAAAATCTACTACACCGTACGGTTCAGAATTTTGAAAAATACAATTTTATAATTCTAAAAAGATAAATTTAGTAAACCAATAAAAAAATTTATCTATTGACATCACATGCTAAACTACAGATAAAATATAAAACGAAACCAGAAGTAAATTCCACATATAAGAAAAAATCGAAAATAAAATATAATAAAAAAGCAGAGTCTGAATTCTTTGTAGATAATTCAGCGTTAGCAGGGTTTACTGGAGAACGAATTTTATACATGGCAGTTAGAGAATTAATTGAGAATGCATTAGATTCTTGTGAAATACATCATATACTTCCAGAAATCGCAATTACTTTAAAGCAAATTGATAATACTAATGATTTGTGGTATATATCCTGTAAAGATAATGGAATAGGAATTCCTGCTGAAAAAATTCCAGTGGCAGTTTGTTCATTTTTAACATCTGGAAAATACATAGAAAAACAACAAAGAGGATTATTTGGAGTAGGATTAAAAATGATTGCAGCCTTTTCTACGAAAGACACAGATAATCCCATCAAAACATGGTCAAAATCACAGGATGATAAAGAAATAGAATATTATCATGAATTAAGGACAGATATTGCAACCAACAATCCTATTGTTCTTAATAAAAAGACAATAAAAAAATCAGAAGCGATAATAAAAGGAAAACATGGATTTAGAATAGATGCAGTACTGAGAGCAAGATTGTCGCCAATTACTAAAAATAGGATATATGATTACATTACGCAAACGAGTATAGTCAACCCATACGCAGTTATTATTTTTAAAAACGATGATGGAAAATTAATTTTTGAAAGAAGAACCAAGATAATGCCTGAACCTGCGAAAGAAGTATTACCACATCCAGCAGATATGGATCTTCAAACTTTGAAAAAAGCAATATTAAATTTTACAAAGTTGAAAACTACCATTCAAGGAGTTTTAAGTAGTTCTTTTCAGAAATTATCTAGTGAAAAAGCTAAAGAAATAATAAAAAGAGCAGACATAGACAATAAACTATCAAATCAATATACAGAACATGAATTAATAAAAATTGTAAACGTCTGCAAGCAAATGAAATTTCAAACACCAAATACGGATCATTTAAGTCCAATAGGAGATAAAATTCTTACAACTGGAATGATGTCTGAATATACAATTGTTAATAACAAAGACACAAATAGAAATAATTTTGATTCGAAACAATTTCAAAATCAACAATCATTGAATGTAAGAATTTTAAAGCCATCTTTAGTAGCATATTCATCACGTTCAACTGTAATTAACAATAGGCCGACTATTATTGAATGTGGTATAGCATATGGAGGAGATATTAATTCCTTCAAATTATATAGATTTGCAAATAAAATTCCACTTCTTTATGATGAAGGATCTGATGTAGCCAAAGAAGTAGTTACAGAAGTGGGAATAAATAAAATGGGAATAACAAAAAAACAAGCTAAAGAACAATTTGCAAAAAAACAAGTAAAATCAGACAGAGCTGTAGAATTGTTACCAGTTCATATTTTTTTTCATATTTGTTCAACAAAAATACCTTATAAAACTGCAGGCAAAGAAAGCATAGCATCTGAAGGAGACATGAAAAAATATATGAAATATTGCTTATCAGAATTATATAGGAAAGTCAGTGCTCAGATCAGAAAAGAGATGAAAATAAAAGATGCCGAAAATAGACTTAGATTGTATAAATTCTATATCCCACTCATAGTGGAAGCAATTGTTGATTCTATCAAAATTGATAAAAACAAGTTAAATAATAATTTCGCGCAAATAGCTGAAAAACATGTCAAAGGACAATATATTATAAAAGATCAGGACGAAAGAAAAAATGTATCCAATAAAAGGAATACGTATAATCATGAAAATATGATTAATGAGAATAATATAGGACACAAAGATATAGAAAATCAAAATAAACAAAAAAATTTTCAAAAGAAAGAAAAGAAAAATCAACTTAAAAGAAAAATTAAAAAGCAAGTCACCTTAGATTCATTTAAACTACAAACTGAAAATGAAAGGAACTAACAAAAAATGTTGACAAAAAATAAACGTCATAAAGAAATTATAAAGAAAATTAAAATGATAATGAAAGATGTATCAAATGACATTATGATAAAAAATGAAATGCCAGTTCTAGAAATATCTAAAATTGGATATGATAATACTTTTTGGTCGGATAAAAAAAAAATGTTAACAATTGGAGAAAAAAAAGTTCAAGTTACTCCAAATACCACCAAAAAAATCCCTACATTTTCACAGTATTTAGTGATGGCAAATGCTGTAAGAAAATTATTAGATGAAGAAATGGAAAGTACAATTAGAGGGATGTATTATGCCACACTCAGTAACGTAGGAGATGATAAAAATAAGGAAAAGTTTTGGAGTGGACAAGATGATTCTGATGATGCTATTAAAGCAGTAGAATTATTAACTGGATTTCCAAGAGAAGAATTTTCAGTAACTTCTAAACCAAAGGGCATGATATCTGGACCAATTACATTAAGAGTTGGAGGCGATTTAATAGATTGTAATTTAGGAAGCAGAGCAACATCTCAATTAATTCCAACTAATATGTCAGATGTAGAAATAGTAGAGGTGAAGGCAGATTTCATAATGGTTGTAGAAAAAGACACCGTGTTGAATAATATAAGAAAATCTGGATTTATTCAAAAATATAATGCTATACTGATGACTGGTTCAGGAGAACCAGATAGAGCTACAAGAATGATGGTAAAAACACTAAATGAAAGATGGAATAAACCAGTTGTAATTTTTGCAGATGCAGATCCATGGGGTTTGGGAATAGCATTGAGATATAAAATAGGTAGCGAATCTTTAAGTTATGATAGTGATAGATTAGTAACACCAAATGCCAAAGTATTAGGAATGATGTTTTCAGATATTTATGAATACAACATACCTGAAGTAGCTAGATTAGAAGCAACGAATGAAGATATTAATCGTGCAAATGATATGAAGAAGAAACCATGGTTGCAAAATAAAGAATGGCAAAAAGAATTAAATTTATTTTTGAAAAGAAAAGAGAAATGTGAACTAGACGCATTTTTTAAACATGGATTCAAATATTTATCCGAAAATTATCTGCCACAAAAATTAAGAGGTATTGGATTGTTATGATTTGTAACTATTCTGATTAAACAAGATTATAGTATAATATTGATTGTATTCTAACAATATAAAAAAAACTATAGAATAATAATAGATATTAATATTACTGAGTAATGTAAGATAATGCTGGAAGCTAGATGCTATAAATGTGAGAATAAAGCCTATGTAAATGAAGAGATGACTTTAGTTGAATGTGATCATTGCAATACAAAAATTTCTTATGATGAATATATAGAAATCATGAAGGAAAAGGCATTGAACATGGGTATTGAATTTCATTACAATAATGATAAAAATCCATTCTAGCAATATAATAATTATATTATTAATTAATTAATTAATTAATTAATTAATTTGATTCTGCAATTCCAGCACCTATTAACCTCCACCTATCCCCAATTTTTCTATTTAATGCGACCCTGCTATTGGTAGTAATGCATACTGGTTTTTTAAGCTTCATCTCAATTCGATCGTTTTTTGTGTTAGTAACCAATCCAGTTGTAAGTGCAGTTCCTAATGTAATTCGTAGATTCTCATTCTTTCTTATTGGATCTACCTTTACTAATCCTTGAGTGCCTACAGCATTATCAAATAAATGAACTTCTACTGAAATTTCATATACATTATCTGGAAGTGTTCCTGGAGTTCCTACAACAGATCCAATTAAGGAATCGCTTTTAATGAAAGTAGGATCGAGTAAAGTTCCTATTGATACAAGACCACCAGGTTTTACATTTTCGACTATGCCGGCACCAGTTCCCAGGCTAGAAATTTTAGATCTTATGGATTCATATTTTAATTTTTTATTGTTGAATAATCCTGGTCTTATTTCAATTTCATCACCTACATTAAATTCACCTTGAGTTAGAGCTCCACCCAACGCCCCACCTTTTATAGATTTTATTGGAATTCCAGGTTTGTTGATATCAAATGATCGTAATACATGCATAATAGGGCTTGTGTTTGTATTTCTTTCGGGAGTTTTAATATGTGATTCTAACAAGCCTATTAATGCATCAATATTCAATGAATGTTGCGCAGAGACTGGAATTATAGGAGCATTCTCTGCAATAGTATTCTTTACAAAACTTTTAATTTGTTCATAATTTTCTAAAGCTTTATCTTTTTCGGTCAGATCAACTTTGTTTTGTACCAGAATGATCTGTTTAATTCCTAATACGTCCAATGCTAACATGTGTTCTCTAGTTTGAGGTTTAGGAACCTGTTCATTAGCTGCAATCACTAAAATCGCCCCATCCATTAATGCTGCACCAGATAACATATTTGCCATAAGACTTTCATGTCCAGGAGAATCAACAAAACTCACTACGCGAGATAATTCACTATCTTTACCACATTTGGTACATTGAGGTCGGCTAGAATAACAATCAGGTTCTGGACATTCAGAACATTTGTAAAAAGCGGCATCAGCATAACCTACTTTGATAGTAATACCACGACGTAATTCTTCACTATGGGCGCTAGTCCATACTCCTGTAATCGCTTCAATTAGAGTAGTTTTACCATGGTCTACATGACCAGAGGTACCTATATTAATACAAGGTTGATAGCCATATTTTTTAATATACCATTCAGGGAGAGTATCTTTCCAATGCAATAGAATTGTTTAATTTGGGGAGAGATATTAAGGTAATCTACAACAATAAAATAATGAAATTATTTTAGTTTAGTATTATTATTCGGTTTTAGATTCGGTTTTAGAATTATTTGGTGTGGATTCTGGTAAAAATACATCTTCTAACTTACAATTTAATTGATAGATATCCTCTGTAATCATATTTCCACGAAGTAATTTTCTTATTCTCTTGCCTACAGTAGAATCACGCATTCCCACGCTATTTCCTATTAAAGCATATTTTTTTACACCACCATGAATGTCACGTCTCATAGGAGTTCCTGATTTATCACTGCCGCCGGTAATCTTAAATTTACCTCCAGAAAGACCAACTATTGTAGAATCAAATGAATCCCCTATTTTTGAACCTAATAGTGGTTGAGCATCATTATCTTTCAGTTCATAAGAAATACTTTTTCCCTTTTTATCGGATAATACTAACTTGAAATTAACCAACATCATTCATAAAGGCATATCTTTAATTAATCTTTGTATAAAAAAGTTAAAAAATAATATAAATAACTTTAAGACGTGGGTAATGAAAAAAAATTTATTTGCCCCAGATGCGGATTTCAAATGACGTTTATACAGACATGTCATTTACGATGCAATAGATGTGGTGCAGAACTTACATGCTCGGATAAAGGTAATTTTTGGTAACAAGCCTTTGACGGATGTAGACATGATAATGAACATGTTAAAAAAGTTTATGATTGGTTATTCTAAAAATAAATGAAATAAACATGTTCAAGTTTATTCTTAACCGCTATAACTATAAGAAAATAAAAAGATACATTTCATAAACATGGATTCAAAATATTTAACAAATCTTATTTGATCCTAAATCACATTTACAATAACAATACAGTTAAGTTACTAAAAATCAATTTAAGAATAGTTTAATATTAAGATCATTTGACTTGGTTGCTCCAAAAATAAATTGAGGCATAAAAAATGTTTATTAAAAGGAATAAAATACAAAATTAAATAAAGAAATCAATTTACATGTTTATATATTGTGTAGATTTGAATATTGGACTGTACTCGATTTTGTGATCTGAAGACCATAAAGTTGAGGAATCTATTCCTAATTCATCTGATCGATCAAGTATGGGAGCAACCATCAACACAGTTAAACCGATCACTTTTTCAAGAAGATGAATGCATTTATTAATGGAACTTCCAGTAGTTACAACATCATCTACCAATATAACATTTTTACAAGATATCACGCCCTCCACAGCTTGTTTTGTTCCATGTTCTTTTGGTTTTTTTCTAACATAGAAACCATTTAATTCAAATTTATTAACTAATGTAGAAATTATAGGTATAGCTCCAGTTTCCATCCCACCGATATCAAATTTGTTATCAGAAATTTTAGAAAATAGTGAAATCTTTTCACCATATACATTACCAATAAGTCGTGAACCATACCACGACATTGTGATCTTTCGCAAATCAAAATAATAATTAGATTCAAGACCTGAACTTAATTTTATTTTTTCTTTAGATTGTCTAAAAGCAGTTTTTTTAACATAATTAAAAAGTTCGTCATATACATCAAAATCTGATTTAAAGTTCATTTTTGATCATCAATTGACTTTTGATGTATAATATGTTTTCTAATTTTTGCGATGGAAGTAATAGTATGATCTAATCATTCTTAGAATTATATAGAATATTTTCGAAGTTAAAACTTGAAATAAGATTATGAGTTTATGTAAATCAAAAAATAGTTTACAATAAAGACCTAAATTTTATTTAAATCAAAATTTCCCAAGATTATATTTTTAAAATGAAGATAATGTTTTAATTAATTTAATTATTAAGAGTATGCATAAAAGAAATTAAATATCTTATGAAGTAACAATTAGGAAATTATCTCCTAATGATTGCTTCCTTAAACCATATTGGAAACATATTATCAGCATGTTTAAGTAAATATGTTATGTTACTATCCAAAATATATGTACTGGCATGATCGTCTTTATTTCTTATACTACGTCCATATGCCTGAGATAACCTAATAACCGTATTCCACATGTACCAATTAGGATCTCTATTTTTTAATGTGGATATTTTCTTATCACTCAAGTCTAAATACGGAATTTTTATTATTATTTGAAATCGAGATAAATCATCTTTAAGATCAAGACCTTGATGGAGAGAAGGAGAAATCAATACGGAAGGTTTTTTACTATTATAATGTTTATTTAATACTTCGCTTCTGCTTACCAGTGGATCTGTCTCAATTAATCTATTCGAATTTTCTCTACTAATGTTATTCTTAATATAATTTAATTGATAGTAAGACGTGGTATGAATTATTCCTTTTTCGTTTCTGTGTATACTGAGTATATTATTGACTGTTTTCGTAATTAATGGTAAATGAAATTCCATGTTTTTATTGTTCAGCCAAGCTATATCCATTAAATAGATAGGTCTATTTTTCTTTGGAAAATCAGATTCTTTTATTTGTATAAATTTTATTTCAGAAGGATCTAATCCAGTAACCTTACATAGATATTCTTTACTTAGTATAGTAGCACTCATAAAAAGATTGTACGAAGAATATTCTAAAAGTTCATCAAAATAATTTGATACGTCTAGAGGAGTAATGGTTAATTTATTAATAGAATCATTGCCCAGTTTTTCAATATTTGTTACCAGCCAATTATCATTATTAAGCTTTATATCATTTATTACTTGTGATAAATTTTTTTCTCTATTAATTGAATCTATCAAGTTTTTTTCAGTAAATGGTTCTCGAATTCTGCCATTTTCTATCTCTGCCTCTGCCTGATCAATAAATTCCAATAAATTATCTCTATATTCTTCACAAAAATCTAACCACGTTTCTATTTCATATGATCTATTTTTTGGTAATACAAGATTTGGAAACAATTTTACAACGTTATCATTATATATCGTAAAGCTTTTAAAATCAGATATTTCTGATTCAAGATTATGAGATTCATCAAATATAAATAAATTTCTCTTTTTAATATTATTTGAAAAATATATATCAGATAATAGGTATTTGTAATTATAAATAGTATGTGAAGATTTAATTGCAATCCATTTTTGATGATAATAATGACAAGGTTTCCATTCCAAATTCTCCAGTCGTGTTTGCAAGTTAAATCTTTTCAAATATTTGGTTTTTGCTTTATTGTCCAAAAAAATATCCTCATTTGTTGTGCCTATGTTTGATGATATATATTCGATCAATTTTGTTTTATATTCGCAATCGAATTCATCTTCTTTTTGACATGGACCATATTCACAAGTTTCTGTCATACCATTATTTTGTTCTTTAAGTAGACAAGGAAAATTTCGTTTTCCTTTTACTTCTTTGATAAATTGGAAATCTCGGGTATATTGATTTTGTAGATCAATTGTCGAAGTGCAAATATGTGAATTTCCAAAATAAAGAGCCAATGCAATTGCTATAGGGCTTTTACCAAAACCAGTAGGTGCTTCAAAGAAAATATTTTTTATTCCTGAAGATATAGAATCTTCAATTTCTTTCAACACAATTTTTTGTTTTTCTCTAATGGTTTGGAATGGAAAATAATTTGATAAATCCATATAATTACTAATAATAATTTTTTAAACAATTTAAACGATTAATTTGCAATATTTTTAATATATTGTTAATAAACAGTAGTAGTATGAGCCTGACTTTTTTTGCCCTTTCTCTTATTCACATAATGTCTATTTAATACAGTTCCAGTAATCCAATCCTTATCAAGGGGTTTACGGGCACGTCTTGCTGATTGCGGACCTAATCGTTTTCCTAAAAAAATTCTTCCTTTCTTTGAGATTTTGCCCATTCTATACAATGCATATTACTAATTTCCTATTAAAATACGTATTTATTCTCAAAAAAAAACAATAGTTAGAGTTACATTAAATAAATTGATCAATCTAGCGAATTAAGTAAATAAAAAGTAATTTGAACAAATATTTATGATTCATTATAAACAAGAAAAAAATATTATCTGGATGATACAAAAGTAATTAATCTATCTTCAATAAAAAAATTTGTTTTTTATAGTAAATACTATAAATAAATATTCGTAGATCCATAAAAATCTAATACATAAATACAATATCATAGAAAATCAAGCATATTCCAATTTTATTTTTATGCATGCCAACTATAGTAGAGTATTATATCTATGATATTAGTCAGAATATTCTCATAGCATATTTTGTTAAAAAATCTTTAGTATATCTTACTTTAGATAATCTTGTACACATATAGAAAGATTTAGAAAAATGTTTTTTCTATAGTCTGATTTTTTTCTTGAAAACAAATTCGATAACTTTGTTAATATGATCTTTAGCGATCAGATTTTTATAGTAAAATTGTACCTTTAGAATTTTGGTATGACTATTTTTATCTCTTGTTTAATGTAGTAATACAATCATTATCGATTTTTTTTGATTAAAACAGTCATATGATTTTATCTTATTTTTCTTTCTATTAACATTATTATACGAATCACACCTATTACATCATGTAGTAGGTTACAACAACCCAATAAGATCACATCCCAGTAGTAGTTATATAATAATATTGTATACATGCTTTATTTTCACAATCGCTTTTGATCATTTTAACTGATATCTTTTAAACATATTTTTATATTATTACAACAAATAATTGTTAATGAGTTTAAACAATAAGATTACTGCATCTGTATTTCTTAATGGAAAGATAGTAGCAAAGTATATGAAAACTGCAACTCAAGAACTAATGATAGTAGATAATAAAGAAAGAAAAGAACTATCTGTTTCTGCTATTCCTACTACCCACATATGCTGTCCATAAGATAAAGCAAAAAACAAATGTACTATAGTCCGATATTTTCTTGAACTAGAACGGTATGTTCTTTTTGTATTAATACTATTTCAACTTTGAATTTTTTTTATTATAGGTTATTCCCAAAAGAAATCTTGTTCGTCGTGAAGAAATTTAAAATCAACATTATTTGTTATAGTATCATGAAAAATTATTAAGCATTTCTTAACATCATGTTTTTTTTGAATTGTTTGCAATAGGAAATTCAATTCATATTCATCTGTTATTTGAATATCTTCATCAATATTGTTACTGCTGTTAGATCTATACATTTGAATTCTATATTTATTATTTGATTTTGTAATCTTTATGACTCGCATGTGTTTTTCTCCAACTTACTGAGTTATGATTATTAAATGAATAATATATGTTTAAAATGAATTATTATTTACTAAAATGAAAGATAATAGAAAATGATTTATTAATTTAAAATTCTGATAGTTAATTAATATATAAAATATAAAATAAAATCATATTAGGAAGGATTGTATGTGAAAAATATTGGAAAAAACTAAAATGATTAATAACCTGTATTAATCAATACTAATCATGAATACAATTCAAGTTGGAGATAATACATTTAAAAGATTTTCTTCATTACTAAATGATTTGATGGAAAGGAGAAAGACAAATATAGATCATGATGATTTGATATCAGAACTTATAGATGTTTATCAACAGAATAATTGGGATCAAGATATGGCAGCGGGTGGATGATTGTCATTATAAATAAGTCTAATTTATAAAACGGAATAAACTGTTAATAAATTGTGTTATAATAGAGTACAAAAATTATTTAATAAACAAATAGATAAATGAGATTTAAATTTCTTACTCTAAATAATAATATGGTTGCTGTGATTCTTCAAAAAACTTTTTGAAATGTGTAAAATCATAATTATTATTTGAAGTGTCTGAAATATTGTTTATTGGTATAGTTGAATTCAAAACATCTAATTCAATAACATCATAGAATTTTTTCTGATTTTCATAATTAGAAGATTTTGTTATATCTGTTTTTAGTTCACTATATTGATTTCTAAATTTATGATCTGCAAAAATATCAGTAATAAATACAGATGTAGGTAGCAGTAGTATTAATGTCAAACTTGGAAGAAGCAATATTTTAAATTTTGGTTTCATTGTATTTATTTTATAATTAATTTATTATTTATTTTTAAAGAAACTTAATTATACATGAATCATAAATTCAATTTACTGATACTATATATCCTAAAAATCTATATGATTTTTCGAATGTACATTTTTTATTTTACTAATTTATTCATTATTATTCAGAAAAAATATTAGTAATATTTTTTCTGATAGAAATATACCTTGTTTGTACATCAATGATAATGTAGTAAAACTACTAAAATACTTTTTAAATGACACAAATTGAAAGTAATTATATTATTTGTGTATAAATTACAACAATAAACATAAAAGTGGTTTGTTAATCAAACTATAATAAATTAACATTTGAATTTGTCTCTTTTATTACTTCGTTTAGATCTAGTTTCAAGGTTTTTATTAGTTAAATATTATTTGGATATATTATAAAATATACTTTAGTATTAAAATCTTGTAATAGTAATGCAATGGGGTTGGCCGGATTCGAACCGACGAACTCCAGCGCCCAAGGCTGGCATCATACCAAGCTAGACAACAACCCCTTCAGTTAGATATTCGATAGTTGATAGAACATGACATAATTTTAAGTTTCGGAACCGAGATAAGATATACACATTCTTTTACAATGTGATAATATCTACGCCAGTTTCATTTGGAATAATAGTATGTTCTGCTTGAGCCACTATTTTACCATTACCTTCAACTAATATTGGATAGGCATGGATATTTTTCCTTTTACGCAAGATATTAAACATTTCTCTTGCTTCGTTTTCTTCATATTCATTAAGAATCCAACGTAGTGCAAATGGTAATGACTTAAATCTATTCCATATCAAATTTAAACATTGATCTGTTTTCTTATCTTTTGTTGGCTTCCTAGATACTAGTGCAAAAATATTTGCGATTTTGCCTTCATGTACAATTCCTAAACCCTCTTTTAAAGTAACAAAAGGTTCTATTGCATATGCTTGATTACTTTCTAATTTAAAAGATCCAAAAGAATCAATATTCGGAATAGATTTTCCGGCGTGAATTGTATATTGTTCTAATGAATGTCCACTTAAATTTTTAATTGGAAGAAATCCATAATTTGATATAGTATTTTCTATAATTTTTCCAATATCTCCAGATTTCGTACTAGTTCGAGTTATCTTGAGTGCTTCACATAACGTATGTTCAGTAGCTTTAACTAAAGCATCGTATTCGGAATTATAACATACAGTAACTGCAGTATCCGCAATATAGCCATTGATATGAACACCAATATCTATTTTTAATACATCACCATCATTTACAATAGTAGTATCACTTGGTTCTGCAGTGTAATGCGCTGCGATATTATTTAGACTAACATTCACTGGAAAAGCTGGTTGTCCACCATTTTGACGTATTTCATTTTCAATGTTTTCACAAATATCAAATAGGCTAGAACCTACATGATTTTTTTTTCTAGCATTTTCTCTTGATTGACTAGCTATTTTTCCAGCTTTCTTGTATGATTCCAAGAAATCCATGCGTTAAAAATTTAATTAATTAGATATAAAAATCTTGTATATATTGTAAGTAATAAATAATTATTTAACATAAGATTATTTTTATAGTTTGAAATAACATAAGTATGATATGAGTGACAATGTTAACAAAATTGTAATCGCTACGTTGAATATGCCAGATGGCAAGAAATATGAAATTCCTTTGCCAAGTAAAACATTTAGTTCAGGGAGAGAAGGATTTTATGGACAGGTACCTTCATTTGTCTACAATAATGAAGTTTATGGAGGACAAATTCAAATTTGGAAAAAAGGAGAAACAAAGTAAAATCAAAATGTAAAAGTATATCTTTTGATTAAAATTAAATTTATTTCATTGGACACTAGTTTTATTTTAGTTCTGTAAAAAATCTAGATTTGATTTTATTATATTTAGAGATTTGAAAATAAATAAAATCAAAAGAATTAAAAGTAAAAATAATATTTATTGTCAATTATTCATAAAAAATTAAAAGAAAATATCATATTCTTAAAATTGTATGCTACTTTAAAGGCTTAAGAGAGATTAATATTTATAGATGTTGTACTTATAAGTTGAACTAATTTATTTTTCATTAAATAATTTCATAAAGAAAATATTTATATGGAATATTATTTACTGGATCTTAGTATCTTAAAATAAATAGTTACCAATCTAATTGAAAATAATTTCAAATTTAAAATATTTATGATAATTTATAATCTAATATTATATTTTATATGTACGCTATTTCAATTCTTTTAATTCTTATTTTAATATACTATATTGTATTATTTTAACATAGGTTCAAAAATTTGGATACGTGAATTTCCTGTATCTGTAACATATATTTTTCCGATATTATCTATTGATACATCTTCAGGTCTTTTAAATTCTCCACTATCTTTACCTTTACTACCAAATTTAGTAATAAATTTTCCATCTCTATCGAAAATCTGAACTTGAGTGGATAATTTGTCTACTACTACAACTAAATTTTTTTCTTCATGATAGTCAATACCAGGAAATGTAAGTGAAAATTGACCGGTGTCATTACCCAAAGAACCCCATTCATTGATAAGACTAAAATTATTATCCAATACCTGTACACGTGAATTCCTCATGTCTGTTATAAACATAGTATTGTTGGAATCGAATGTTATTCCATGTGGTCTAATAAATTCTCCTGGACCAGAACCTTTTGTACCTAAAGTTTCAATAAATTCGCCATTTTCAGTAAATTTGAGGATTTGATGACCATTTTTATCTGTTAGATATACAAAGCCTAAAGAATCAACAGCTAATTGATGTGGGGTTCTATCTGCACCTTTACCACCAGTTTCTTCAAACCCCCATTTGGTGATAAATTCACCATCTGAAGTGAATTTCTGTACTCTATGATTTTTTAGTTCTAAAGTGTAAACATATTTGCCTGTAGGTTCGACACTTATATCATGTAATTTTAAAAAATCACCATTGCCTGAACCTTTTTGTCCCCATTCTAAAATAAATTTACCGTCAGTAGTGAATTTTTGAATCCTATTATTTCCAGTATCAGTAACATAAATAAAACCATCTTTATCGATATCTAAACTATGTGGTGCACTAAATTCTCCTTCAGCAGTACCTTTAGTTCCAAATTTTTTTAAAAATTTATATTCTAAGCTCATAGAATCTTCGTCATTTTCTTTTTCAACTGCATAAATATCAACATCATTTATACTATAAGTTAGTAAAGATAATAAAAAAAATGTATAAAATACAATTAGAAAGTTCTGTCTATTCATGCAATAACATCATACTATCACATATTTGTAACTTTAGATTATTATCTTGATTTTATGATTGTGAGTACATTCTTATTGAATATTTTTTCGAACATTATTATAATAAAATTTTATTATTCATACTTAATCTATATTCTTTATAAATATTAAATAGAGAGAAGTTTATCTTTACTGTAAATATAATGATTAATAAATTTCAATTTATTGTTCTATTAAGTGTAGTATCATTATTTATTTTAATAGGTAGTAGTATAACAAATTTTAACGATTCCTTAATTGGAGATATATATGCTGCACCTCAAGATGATGATGGATATTTCGTAGTTTTTCCGGGAGATTATTTTGATTTAAGAGAATACGATAATGAATTTTTAGATGATGAAATTTTAGATAATAATGAAAATACAGATTTATTTTTAGATGAATCACAAACAAATATTATTGAAAACACTAATCAATTCAGTAACACTGGAAATTCTGATACATCGGACTTTAATATTGTTGCAGTAGGGGATTGGAAGTGTAATAAAGACTCCAAAAAAACAATGAATAGTTTACTGAAGGTACAGCCTTCGCTAGTTTTAGGACTAGGAGATTATACATTTGAAAATCCATCACCTTCATGTTGGTTTGAGTTATCAAGACCGATTGATAATATTATTCAGATTGCTATAGGCAACCATGATTTAGATTATAAAAGTTCATATCAACAGCTTATTGATCATTATGGATTAAAAAAACCATATTATTCATTTGATTATGAAAATGTTCATTTTATTAGCATTTCTACAGAACACCCATTTGAAGACGACAGTTCACAATATGAGTTCATAAAAGAAGACTTGAGACGAGCACAAGAAAATATTCTGACAGATTGGATAATAGTATTTATGCATTCACCAATGTACAATTCAGCTGATTTTGGCGAAAATGATTCAGAAGACTTGCAAGAAACATATCATCCACTGTTTGATAAATATGGGGTAGATATTGTTTTATCGGGGCACACTCAATTTTATCAACGTACTTTACCGATAACATATAATGAGAATAGTCCTAGTTCACCTTACGTTGCTGCATCAAATCCTGTAAAACATACAGGAAACAATGGAGTAATTTTTATTGGAGCTGGAACTGCAGGAGATGAAATTCATGATATAGAATATAATCATCCATTTCATGCTGTTCAAGAAGATTCGTTTGGTTTTCTGAATCTTGAATTGAAGAATAATGGTAAAACCATAGTTGGCACGTTTTACGACAATGAAGACATGAACATATTAGACAGATTCTCAATATCTAAAGATCCAGTAGATAATTATCAGTCTGCATCCAATGAAAACATAAACAATAAAGAACGTTTCATAAGCTAATTGCCAGATATTTTAATAGGTATTAATACACATAAACAAGTCAAAATCTATTAAAAAATAAAAAACAACGAAAGTGGAAAAAGAATTATCTTAAAATTATATTAACATTAATTATCATCTGAAATAAACAGGATAGTAATAGGAGTAAGATGGTATATTTTTAGTTTAATGATAAAAACTATTATATCATGTGTTGTATATTTAGTTAATGTCATCCGATAATTCAGTTTCTCAGTGGACTCAATTTATGACTGAAATTTTGGACAGATTAACAGGAAAAGGTGCAATAGTAGAATATAATTTCGAAAATTTGACGATCGACGTTCCGAAAATCTTATCTCCTGAAGGAAAACAATTAAGCGCTAAATGGACGATTAACGGCAAAGTCACAATAAAGGCAGAAACCCATTCAAATAAGTGATGTGCTTATAATATTTATTTTAAAATGAAATTTGATTTTCCAGATGAAATAATAAAATCCATTATATTTTATTCAACTTTTATTAAAAGTGGTAAAGTCACAATAAAAAAAAATTCAAAAGAATACATTGACATATACTTTTCTGATAATGAAATAACAATAAACATTCTTTCGTTGTATAATGTTATGTCCAGTG
>JBNAIF010000081.1:0-12643 GCA_050043595.1 Nitrososphaeraceae archaeon
TGTTCCTGTCCAGACACATGTATAGAGAGGTCACCTGTAAGCATATTCATAGTGTATTATTCAGTTTAGAGTTACGAAAGAAAGTTGAAAGAGAAACTCGCATTACTACCACTATACAAGAAATTGTTATTGATAGTTGTCCACAATGCAATTCTGCTGAAATAGTAAAACATGGAATAAGACACAATAAGAGTGGAGATATTCAGCGTTATTCTTGTAGAGATTGTTACAGACGTTTTTCTATCAATTTGGGATTTGAGAGAATGAGGGTTGCTCCAGCAGTCATAACAAACGCATTGCAGTTGTATTTCACTGGTGAATCATTTAGAAATATTCGCAGATTCCTAAAGTTGCAGGGAGTTACTGTCAGTCACATGGCCGTATACAAGTGGATAAAGAAATATGTTACTTTGATGGACAAATATCTAGACAAGATTACTCCGAACGTTTCTGACAAATGGAGAACTGATGAACTATATCTAAAAGTGAAAGGAGATAAAAAATATTTGTTTGCTTTGATGGATGATGAGACAAGATTTTGGATTGCTCAGCAAGTAGCAGATAAGAAGAATACTAGCGATATTAGACCTTTGTTAAAGGAATGCAAAAGAATAGCCAACAAGAAACCAAAAATCTTGATTAGTGACGGTGCTCACAATTTCCATAAGCATATCAAAAAGAATACTGGATTCGAAACAAAGAAACCAGAACACAACACATCAGACACATAAGACTACAGGGAGACAAGAACAATAACAAAATGGAAAGAATAAACGGTGAGATAAGAGATAGAGAAAAAACAATGAGAGGTCTGAAGAAAGAAAACACACCTATCTTGAACGGATACCGAATCTATCACAACTATCTTAGAGAGCATGAAGCATTGAACGGACAAACACTAGCAGAAAGATGCGGCATCAAAATAGAAGGTAAACATAAGTGGATTACATTAATACAAAACGCAAAAAAATAATTTGTTACATTAATTGATTCTATGTCCTAATTTTGTTCTCAGTCTTCTTATTTCTTCAAAAGCATTTAAGTTCATTCTAATATCATCATATGCTCCAAAAACATCATCAGTTCCTGAAATGAAATTAGATTCGAAATATTCAATTATATTTTCATTATCAATTTCTTCTTTATTGACAAGAAAAGAAAAAAATTCCCATAAATTGAGATAATGTAAACTAGCATCTCTAAAGTTTCTATTTAACATGTCAATTCGTGCAGAATTTTGTTCACGAGTTACAATTTGATCTGGTGATAAATTCTCATTTTCATGTTGCAGATTTCTAATTTCGTCTTGTATTTCGAATCGTTTATTGTCTGCATTATCTAATTTAGAAGAAATTTCCATTGTTGTTTTCATTTGTTCTGCTTTTCTTACTGATTTGTGTTGAATGTAAAATGTTATTACGGAAATTAAAGCAGCCCCAATGGCTACAATGAGTGATGCTAACGCTAATTCGAACTCCATATACACAATACTCTATCAATTTTACAATAGAAACAACTATTCATCATCATAATCTTTTACAGGAGATTTATTTTCATCTTTCTTTTCATTTTTTACAGATACGTTTTTAGTATTGTCATCTCTATTTTCATTATTCCTATCTTTATTTATATCGTATTTACTTGTAACTCTAGGTATCATTCTACTATTGTTATTATTTTCTTCTTCTTCCTCTGACATTTTTAATCGTAGCTTGGATCAAAAAGTTTGAATATAAACATATCGTCATGTCCCAACAGTTTACACCTACATAAATCAACCGAGAAGTTTACAGAACCATAATACAAAATAAATAAATATTATAAAATAATAGAAATAATATTCAAGTTTGGTTCATGTTATTAATAATATAGAATGATTTATGTTGTTTAATGCATATTTTACCGTATAATATATTATATACATGTAGTTATATTTTTTTTATTTATGAATCCAGTTTATTCTAAAGTTGTATTTGGAATAGGAATTATTCTTTCCATTAGTGCTGTTATATCAATATATGTTACTACGATCGCAATGGATAATCAAGAAATTTTTAAACAAAGCAATCCTTCCAGTTCTTCACAATCTTCTCAAAGCAATCCTTCAGCATCCACGAAACAAAACGATGGTCAGACTGTTACAATCGATATTCCCCAAGGAGCTGGCGATCAGCTTGCCTCACTGGATAACAAATATTACAATCCTAATACTGCAAATGTTACAATAGGTATGACTGTCACTTGGGTTAACAAAGATTCAGCTCCTCATACATCAACATCCGGAAAAGATAGTTCTGATCCTAATTCTGGAAATATCTTTGATACAGGAAATATTCAGCCTGGATCTTCCCAATCTATTACAATTAATCAAAAGGGGGAAATACCTTATTATTGCACTATTCATCCATGGATGGTTGGATCTAGTTTATCTGTCTCTTAACAAGTTAATTTTCAATTTATTCATTTAGATATCTTAGAAATAAGATAATTAATCTAATATTTTTTTAATTATTTCAAACTACATATTAAGTATTAATTAAAGATTAAATATTTTGTGTTATGAAAAGAAGTTTACTATAAATTTTTATTGAAATAATTTATTTGAATAAACAGAGAAATTTGACTTAAAATTTTTATCCTATGTAAAAAATACATAATAATTGGAAACAGAATGTGATACATTCGTAAAAATTCAAGGATCGAGTTCTTTGAAAAGCATTTAAAAAAAGAACATAAAAAGCATATCGTTTAGATTGTAGATTTAAATTTGAAAATAAATAATTTTTCTAAGAACATATTAAGAATTTTGATTTAATAAATACAAACAAGACAAAAACATATAGATAAAAAGAGACAATGACTTTAGATCTTATTCTAAAATTCTTGGAGATTGGAAGGAAATTTTACTATTCCTTGAGTAACATTTTATCCACATTAGTGGAGTTGGAATTCAGAATTTATTGTTTCGGAAAGTCTTATTTTTCCACACCATGAATAATTATTGAATTAGAATTTTTGTATAAAGCTCAATAGAAAAGTGATACGATATCAAATATTGTTTTTAATTATAATAAAAAAACATATTCTACTGCTTTTGATTTTTATAATACAGGAGGATCTCCAAATGCTCCTACAAATATTAGAAATTTATGTATAACTCACCCACAGTTTATGTAATTTTATATTATTATATTTATAAAAATTCTATTGCTAAAGAAGTGTAATGAAATTCCATAAATAGATATATCCAAAATTAATTTATTTTCATAGATATTTAATGATATTAAGGGATCCTGACAAATCTGATTAGTTACAATTTTTCATCCCAGGGAATCAGGAGTTGATTCTCCTATCTGGGATGATGTTTTATCTAGAATAAAAATACAAAATTTAATAAAATTTAAAAGATTAGATGTTATTGCTGTAGAAGGCGCGAAGATATACCCCTACTGATCATATGTATAACAAATCCATATATATTATACAATTGATAAAAGACTATAATTATGATGAATATAAAATGTACGAAAATTTTCAATTTAAAATTAAGGATTTAATTTTTAATTCAATCCTTTACGTCGCTAATAAATATTTACTTAATATAGCAAATATCTTAGGTAGATCAGATATAGATTAAATACAATAATGGACTTGAATTAAAAATTTTTTCAAATATTTCTTTCCAACAAAAGGATAACAATTAGGAATTACTGAAGATGCATTATTCTATGATTATGACTTGATTAACAAAAACTGGATTATGAAAAGAACTATATCGTCTCTAATTCCTATTTATACAGGATTTGTTCCAAAGGATTATGTGCAAAATTTAGCAAAATGGGTAACAAATAATCACTGGTGTGGAAGTGGCTAATGTCATACTTTTGCTTTGACGAGTACGGATTTGGAAGAAAAAATATTTGAGAAAAAAAAATTGGATAGAACTGACATGGTTAATACAAATTGGCTAATTTACCTTGGTTTGCTTAACTACGGATATAATGATGTGGTCGAGCATATAAAACAAGGTATATTTGAATTGGTTTCCAAACATGGATTCAGGGAATATTACGATCCATTTACAAGATGGGAATTGGGAGGTAAATATTTTTCTTGGACTGAGGCTCTACTAATAGATATTATTGAAAATAAATGAGCAGGTATTTTCCATGATTGATATTTTGATAAATTTTCCATCTTTTATTTCGTTCTGCTGAATTTATTTAAAATGTAGTTTACTTTAACATTGGATCATTATATTAGTTACTACAATTAATTTTCTATTATTGAGATTGGGAAGAGAAAAGCGTAATTTGTTGATTATCTTTTCATTCTTATTCTTGATAGGGGTGTTTTTTTCACAACATGATGTTATCGAATCCCTCGAAAAAAATCTGTCATTTCACATGATTGTTGAACATTCAATTTTTTTTATGGTTGGAGTTTCATTAGTATTGATTAATGAATCAATCTTAAAGATTCTTAATAGTTCATTACCCCTACTAAAAAATGAAAACCAAAATCAAGTCAAGTCTAATAAATTTCCATATTTTGTTATTGAAGTGTTATTAAAAAAGTGGAAATCACTCTTAAAGGTAATTTTTTCATTGAATAAATATCCAATCATATGGATTTTTATTGTAATTGATATTATGATTTTTTGGCACATTCCAGTTTTATTCGATTTAGCTGTTCTAAATAATTTTACACATTCCTTACAACATATTTCATTCATAGTTGTTGGCGCATCAATTTATATGGCTATTAGAAATTTTGGAGAATCTTTCAATTTAATTTTATTAGTATCTTTAATTGGGATGATGGGATTATCTGGAATGTTGTTTAGTGTTGTCGAATATAATATTTATCTTGTATATGATATTCAAAATCATCATGAGGCTGGTTTTTATATGGTTATAACTTCTATTGTTATTTTGATCCTAGTTCTTCCTATTTATTTGATAAAAAAAACACTGTTTCATATTAAATTTTCTAATCAAAAAATATAGTTAATTAAAATTTTTATTCTAGAAGGACATAAAATAGGACATATAATTAGATTCTAAATATTTTATAATATGAACATATAACTTAATTACATATTAGAAGTGTATTATTCTCAATACAAATTTAGGGATAGCATGCCTTATTTGCTCAGCTAGATTTACAGTTATAGTCATTACTGATATTAATTTTTTTAAAATCTATTACTACTATCAGTCATTGTTAACTTTGTTGTATCAAGTTTATTAGTATACTTTCTGTTATTATAATTACGACATCATTCAGTAATAATTGTTTAACTGTAATTTTTTTATTGTAACAACTATTACTGAATAAAACATTACTTTAATTTTATCATATTTTAAAAATAGAAAAAATAACTTCGTACCTGTCTATATTCTAACAGAGAATACTATCATTTTTCATAGTAGTATTAGTTATCTTCATATTATTAATATATGTTAATGTTTTTTGAACATATATTGATAATAATAAAGTTATTCTAATTAAAAATATAATTCAAAAGAACTAATATATCCAATATATCTTATCATTAAATATCAGAAAAGATTTATTATACTGCTTGAAAAATTGATCTGATAATATTATTGCAAAATGATATATTTATTGTGTCTTATAATGTGATTTTTTATAGCTAAATTTACTACAATAACAAATAAGTAATATATTAAAAGATAAGCATTTTCTTTTGTGGATCACACAAAATATAATACTATTTTGTTTCAGTTTTTTTGAACCATTTAGCAAATTTATTGATTGCTTTATTTCTATGTGAAATTAAATTTTTTTTATCTTCTCCTAATACTCCATATGAATGGTAACTTCCATATGGAACGAATATAGGATCATATCCCCAACCTTCATCTGAAATTGTTTTAGATATGTTACCTTTTGTCTCACCTATAAATTTTTTAAGAACATGTCCATCATTATATACTATTATAGCTTTAAATGTAGCAGTACGTTCCTTATTTCTTAATATTTTTAATATTCCTTCGTTTCCTATTGTTTTTAATACATAAGATGAATATGGTCCGGGAAAACCATTTAAGGATTTTATAAATAATCCCGCATCTTCAATTATTATTGGTTTTTTTAACTCATTAAATGCCATAATTGATTTTTTAATTGCTATATCTTCAATTTTTTCAGATTGTATTTCTGTTATAACTTTATTTATAAACTTAATTTCAAAACCAAAATTATTGGATAGTATTAAATTAATCTCATTGAATTTGTGTTTATTACTACTAACAAAATATATCAATATCTAACACTATTAATACTAGTAATAAAATACTTATTAATTTTTTATTATGTCATTCTAGCATATCTTCCTCTTTTTTCTATCTCTGTCACATTATCTAGAATTTTTTTTGTCTTAGCATTTGAATTTTTTTTATATCCATACAAAAAACTTGGATACATTTTATTAAAAACATCAGAATGAGCACTAAATAAAATCTCTTTCATTAGTCTTATATCCGTAGCCTTATCTTCTATTCTTTCAGAAAAAAATGATAATCCAAAATCTATCATTACTAAATTAGAATTTATAATAAAGTTAGACGTTGTAAGATCTCCATGAATTATGTTATTATTATGTAATAATGCCGCATATCTTCCGATTTTATAACAAATATCTTCAGTTAAATTATTTTTAACATTAATTCCTTCTATAAATTCCATAATAATTTCACATTTTTCTTTGTCTAAAAAATATAAAAAAGGAGTATTGATTCCTATTTTTTTAACGGAATGCATTATATGAGCTTCATGAAATGTTCTTCTTTCCCTAATATTCTGATCTAAATCTTTATATCTATATGATTTCGGTGCTCTGATCTTAGAAACTGCTCTTTCTCCAAACCATTTTGTTATGTATATCTCAGCTTCTGCACCTTTCTTGAGTAATTTCATGTGAAATAATAAAATATCTCTAATATAATAAAATAACAATGAGTTCCGTTGAACCAAGAAAAGGAGAAAAACTTATTTTACAAGAGGATTGTGCAGAAGATGTTTTTAAAAATGGTATTCTTTCATTAACTAATCAACGCCTTATTTTTGAAGAAACCGAAGGCACATTAGCTACATTGTCGAAGACTACCGGTGATTTATTATTAGATATTCCTTTAGATCAGATCTCCTCAGTAGAGGCCAAAGGATTTCTTATAAAAAAAATTATTATTCATACCATTAATAACGATATTTATAAATTTGGAGTATTTGATACTTCAAAATGGAAAAAGGAAATAGAAAATTCCAAAATTAATTACAATAGTAAAAATAATTGAATTTATTTCATCTCCATTTTACTTCAACAGTATCTAATCTCCATGATTGTTTTACAAAAGATTGTTCTATCTTTGTAGTTTTATTTGTTGAAATATATTCACTAATGCCAGTCAAAGCTATTTGTGATCCATTATCTCCTGCATATTCTATCGGACATACAAAAAATTTACTTTTTTGTCTTTTGGCCGCAATATGTAACATACTGGATAACCTCTTGTTTGCAGCTACTCCACCTACAATCAAAATCTCCTTCTTTCCAGTAAAAGATAATGCCCTTTCTACCACTTCTGTAATCATAGCAAATGCAGTTTCCTGTAGTGAAAAACATATATCAAACTTATCTATTCCTCTATTTACTGACAATTTTGAAGCAGTTAATATTCCTGAAAATGATACATCATTACCTTTAACAACATAAGGCAAGTAATGGAATTTATTTGATTTTGAAGCCAATTCTTCTATTTTATTTCCACATGGAGAAGACAAACCTATACTCCTTCCAAATTGGTCCAATAATTGACCAATTGTAATATCTAATGTTTCTCCAAATACTCTCCATTTTTTATTGGAAAATGCCAAGATCATTGTATGTCCACCTGATACTAGTAATACTAGTGGATTTTTACATTTTGTCAAGTATATCCCTAGTTCAATATGTCCTATTGCATGGTTAACTGCAATTAATGGGATATTGTAATATCCTGATAAAGTTCTAGCAACAACTGCACCAACACGTAAACATGGTCCTAAACCAGGACCAGCGGAATATGCAATTAAATCAATATTATTGTGTTTAATCCTCGCATCTTGTAATGTTTTTTTTAGTATTTCTGACGCATTTTGCATATGATGTCTAGAAGCTTCTCTGGGATGAATACCTTGTCCAATAGGTGCAGTATAAGTTTTTTTTCTATCTGATAAAATTTTTTTTCGATTTAATGATCTAGTCAATTTTACTAGACTACATCCAAACGTATGTGCAGTACTTTCAATTCCAAGACATATGAATTGATTTTTTCCATTTACTTTCTTCAACATATCTTATTTTCTACTCATTGTTGATACAATTTTTATGACATCTTTGTGATTAAGTTGATGTTCGTTTCCAATTCTTTGTTTTTTTCTTACATCTATCGCATACATGAAACCTTTTTCTAGATCTTCATGAATTGTTCTCGCCAGATCTTTCGCAGTTGATCTTCTTGGTAACAATACTGCTGTAGGCAGAACATTTCCTTTTTTATCCGTAAGTTTTATTTCATCCTCAACCGGAAAAACTATAATATGATTCAAAATATCGAAACATATTGTATTAATGGCATTCTGGATTCCTGTTGATTTATATTTTTTCAAAATCGATCTTATTATTTCTAATCCTTTTTGTTGTTCCTGTGTCAAATTTAGTTTATCTTTTACACTAAAATCACAATCACCTGGTAAATAATACCATAATCCTTTTTTCACACCTTTTTTTAGAGCTAATTCTGCTTCAGAAGCACAAGGAATAGCGATAAGATTCATTTGTTTCATCTTTGTTATGTTCTCCTCAGATGTTTTTATATCAGCTTTATTTGCTGCTATGATAAATGGTTTTGATTTAATTCTTATTTTTCTAGAGAATTCAAGTAAATCATTTTTTGTCCATTCTTCAGGTTTTTTATACCTTAAATCATTTTCATCCAATATATTTATAATATGTTCTTGAAATACTGATAATCCTGATAATTTCTTTATCAATATACTTTCTAATTTTTGTTTCTGATTGTTCATATCTTTCGAAATCTTATCCCAATCTTTACTAATTATTGAAAAAAACCAATTATCAAATTCGTTATTTACGAATTTTATGTCGTATAATGGGTCACCTGTTTTTTGCCCAATTGGTTTGCCTTCAGGATCTGTAGAACCAGATGCATCAACTACATGAATCAAAGCATCAGCTTGTCTAGCATCATCTAAAAATTTATTACCTAAACCTTTTCCTAAATGAGCCCCAGGAACAAGTCCAGCAACATCTATTATCTTCACAGGAATAAATCTATTTCCATCTATACACATAGAATGAACTGGATTGTCCTGTACTCCAAATTCTCTACAGACGCATTTTTCTCTCACATATGCAATTCCAATATTTGGTTCGATTGTAGTAAATGGGTAATTTGCAGATGTTACTGTTTGGTCAGTAGCAGCATTAAAGAAAGTAGATTTTCCTACATTCGCCTTTCCAATAATTCCAATTAGCATTAGATATCGTTAAAATAATTCAGTATCACATAAATCTTTTTTTTAAACAATACACTGAAAATTACCATTTATTATAATATACATATTATTTCTCTTTAAATTTAACTAGTTTTTTATAGACTATATTTATTTTATAAACTATACTTTGGCTGGAATCGTTGCTATTCATTATTTCCATTCAAAAAATGATTTTCAGATTATCTATAATTTAATTCATGCAATGAGGATGCTTCAACATAGGGGAAAAGCATATTGGAAAATATTATCAGGAAAAATATCAATTGAATATGATGGTTCGATTCCTAATGACAAATTATTGATTTCACTTTTTAAAAGAAAAAAAATAATTAACAATATCTGTGTGGGCTACCTATCTAAACGTTCACCAATTTATCCTAGTATGAATTCAATTAGTGTTGTTTTTGATGGATTTTTTGTTGATACCGAAAAATTGTCTTTACATCCTCTAATTGGATCTGCAAAGGATCAAGATTCTTTATATCAAATTTACCATATTTTCAACAAATTAATTAAGAAAAAGGAATTTCACAAAGCAGCTGAATTCTTGGACAGACATTTGAGAGGAAATATAATTTTTCTATCAGAGAAAGAAATTTTAGTCTTTAGAAACAGTACTGGTTTTAAACCTCTTTCTATTGCTTGTAATGACAATATTTGTTTAATTTCTTCTGAAAATTCATTAAGAATATCTTTTCCAAATTTGAATTTTAAAGATGTTGAAATGGGTCAATTATTTAAATTAAGTACTAAAAACGGTATCGAAATTTTGAGTCACCTGAAAAACAATCTTATGCTGTTAGATCCTTTTGAATTTATAAAAGATTCTCATGTTACTTCTCTTTTCAATGGAAAAAGTATTTATTCTATAAGAAAAAACATAGGCAAATTACAAGCAAATTTTTTATCTGCGGATATTATTGTAGATTCTGTTTATGCTGAACCAGATTATACTCGACCCATGGCGCTAGGAATATGTTTAGAGTTTCAAAAATATTTTCCAAAATTTGAGATATCTGAAGGTATCATAAAAGATCGGTATGATGATTCCGATCATATGACTGATTTTTCTGAACAAGTTAGCAAAAATAAACTACTTACTACAGGAAGATCATTAAAATTTATGATAAATAATTTGAGTAAAAATAAAAAAGTTGCTACATTACAAGGAACATTACAAACCGGCAGTACAGTAAAAGAAACAATCTCTTATTTGAAAAATATAGGTGCAAAAAAAATAAATGTTTTGGTAAGCTATGTTCCAACAATTGATGGCAGACAAGTTGGATTATATACCTATGGCAGAGAGTTTATAGCGAATAAATATGTTGGTAAAGTATATAACATAAATCAATTAAATACAAATATCTCAAAAGAAATAGGATCTAATACTGTATTTTATAACTCACCTTCTGTCTTATCTAAAGGAATAGGAATATCTGAAAGTAATTTATGGTTTCCAGAATGGATTAGGTTTTTAGATTATGAATGATTTTAAAAATATTTGTGATTTTGATATTTCTAAACTAAAAACACCTCCTTTAAAGCGAAAAATTTTGCTCTCAAATGTAACATATAATCAATATGTAATAAATGAAATTATCTTGAGTTTATACCTTGATCACTATGATGATCAATTGGGCGAGTATTCTGTATTGGTACTTGAAATTAAAACAAATAAGGGAAATGTTACTATGAAATACGATGAAGGATTTCGAGGTCCAAATATATTTGATTCTACTGTAGATATAATTAAACATTTTACTGGTTTTTCTCCTTTAATTAATAGGGCATTAATTGAATTACAAGGTTAATGGTCCAATATTTTTATTATTTCATGGAGAGAATTTATTCTGTTACCACAGAAATTTCTATTCCATGGTTGATCATAAATTATTCCTTTCTTTGGATGACGTATATTTTTCAAGTTATCAGGAGAATCATCTACTAATATATCAAACGGATATTTCATTTTTGGCTGATCATCAAATATAAAAATTATTTCATCATAAATTATTTTATTCAGATCTAACCAGAACGAAACAAATGGAACTGTACTACGTGCTCTTTTAGTTATTATTGATATTCTATATCCTTTTCTTTTAATATCTTCTATTACTTTGGGGTTGTTTTTTTTTGTTAATGGAATTTCTTCCCATCTTCTAGCCCATACATTTGTAAATAAATTAGTACATTTTTCTTTTGATATTGGTAAAATCTTATGTATATCCCATTTGATAATATCTGATTTTTTGATATTAGTTTTATTAATATTATTATATTCATCTATCCATATTATCATTACATCTGCAAGTACAGAATCTAAATCAATTGCGATGGTTTGTATCATTCTTCATTGTATTTTTTCATCTAGTTTAATATTTTAATATATTCTTTATAAGGAAATATCATTACATGTCTTATTTTTGATTTAAACGAATAACTTATTACAAAAAACACCTAGTTTTTGACATAAATATCAAAATATTAATCTGCAAGTTACTTTTTTTAATTTCATTACATCTTATTCATTTGTATTAGTTAACTACTGATATTGTATTATTAATCTTCTTTAATCATCGTATTTTCTCCATATTGGCGATTACAGGATTATTTTTATTACAGTAGATTATATCGAGATACTTGCAATAATATCCAGAATTACGTATTATCTAAAGATTTGCGAATAATATTAAATTCTCTGGTTCTAACTACAAGAATATTTAATTCTATTTTCACTTTTAATCCAAATAATTCATATATTTTGGATAACTCTTGAAGTGGTTTATAAAATCTTGTCTAACCAAAATTTAGATAATATTCCTGAATATCTAACATAGATTGCAATTATGATTGATTATCTCGAATTGCCTATAATTGCAGATCTTTTTATAAAAATTTTACGGAACAAAAAATGAATTATTGTTATGTAAAATTTTTCTTAAAAAAGACAAAAAATTAAATTAAAACAATATTTGTTATCTTTTTATAAAATTTAATTTCTAAAAAGCTAAAAATTTAAGTAATATGGTGATATAAAAATATTGTGGATAGCGGA
>JBNAIF010000082.1:0-34194 GCA_050043595.1 Nitrososphaeraceae archaeon
TCTAATTCATGTTGAATATCATTCTCATCAAGATCTAATCCTGCCGGACAGCCATCCACTACAGAACCTACGCACTTTCCATGACTTTCTCCGAAACTAGTAACTGCAAAAGATTGACCTATAGTATTCCCTACCATAATATGTTAAAAGTAATAACTTCAGTCATGATATAATAATTTTAACTATGATATACATATTTAACAATAAAATACAATACAATGCAATTCAATAAAATTTAATAAAATCAAAAGTTACAATGAAAATTTAAGAATTTGAGGATATTTTGTAAAATATCATTTCAAAGATGATAAATAGAGTCAATAAAATAACCATTATCACAAAATATTTTTATTAAATTTAATGAAATCTAAATAAAATTAGCAATAAAAGAATAACTAAATCAAAATTGTTGAAGATTTATTTATCATACATAGAATGTTTAATTAAGATCAAAAAATTTAAAATAATATGTGAATCAAGAAATTACCTAACGTTTAGATAAAAGTATTTAAGATAAATAACAAAAGTGAAAAATATATTAAAATAAAAAATATAGAAATAGAATTAAGATTTTAAAAATTCAAATAATAAAGATATTTTTAATGTATTTATCTTAAAATATATTATATAATATCAAATCAAATATTATTATTAGTTAAGATTTAAAAAATTTTTGACTAAAAAACGGAAAAAATAATATTTTCGAAAACTAATATATTTAAAATAAATTTTTAACCAAAAATATAAATTATATGTTACTTCATTATATATAATTATAATAAAATTGAAGTTTATTTTATCATCAAGTTAAATAACAATTTAATTCAATAGTACATAATAATTTTAATAAAAAAATATTACTTTCTTATATAAAATATCATAATAATTGTAAATTGCCTCCTAATTTTTTTATATGATTTATGAAATCAGGATATGATACGTCTATTGAATCAACTCCTTGTATTACAGATTCTCGAGTAAGTAGTCCAGCAATAGTAAATGCCATAAAAAGTCTATGATCACCATATGAATTTAATGTAGCATTCTTTAGTGATTTTACAGGGGTAATAATTATTTCATCTTGTTTTTCATCTATCAAGACACCTAATTTACGTAATTCTCTTGTAATATTTTGTACACGATCAGTTTCTTTTAGTCGAGCATGAGATATTCCGGATATAGAAACCTTAGAAGTAGCTTTTAGTGCCAATATGGAAACAACAGGTAAAAGATCCGGAGTATTCACTAGATTACAATCGATCCCATTTAGTTCATCTGAACCATAAATGGTAATACTTCCGTTTTGCTTTGATATATTGATATTTCCATGCATTTCTTTAACTATATCGATTATAGCTAGATCACCCTGAGGATAATCAAAATTTAATCCATTGATAGTTATAGTATCTCCAGATAAGACACCTGCAGAAATAAGAAGAGATGCAGATGAAAAATCTCCAGGGATAGTAAAATTATTCGATTTGTATTCTGAAGGGATCAAATAATAATTTTGATAATTGTCATGATTGACTGTAATTCCAAATTCCTTCATAGTAGATATCGTAGAATCAATATAAGGAGTAGAAACTTTTTGACCTATTACTTCGATAGTAACATCAGAATCGGCATATACTGAAGATATTAACAAAGACGATATAAATTGACTGGATATAGATCCATCTATTGTAGTATATCCACCTTTAATTCCACCAGCTTTTACCAATATAGGAGGATTTCCCGTAGAATTAGTTGAAAAGCATTCAACTCCTAATTGATTTAAACTATCAAGAAGTGGACTCATAGGTCTTTTTCTAAGACTATCATCACCGGTCAAAACAGTGTAACCATTTTTAACCAATGAAGTCATAGAAGTTAATATTCTAATAGTAGTTCCAGAATTTTTAGCATCAATAACATTATCAGGTGTTTGTAATTGCTTACTTCCAAAAATATTTAATTGATTATTAGATTTTGTATCTATTTTTGTTCCCAGCATCAAACATCCTTCTATTGTTGCAAGAGTATCTCTACTTAATAATGGATTTTTAATAATTGATTCATCGTTTACTAGTGATGCTATAGATACTACACGATGAGTGTAACTTTTACTTGACGGACAGGTAATACTTCCATTAAGAGTAGATTTTGTTACTTTAATATTATTCAATTATTCTTCTTACACTTGCTTTTTTATTATTAATCTTACTGACTATAGTTTGTCCATATTGATTTAGATTAGACATAATATCGTTCACATTTTTTTCCTTTGTTACTACTGCAATTGATGGTCCATTTCCAGAAATTGATGCAGAAATAGCTCCATGTTTTAGAGCTGATATGATTGGGGTATAATCATAAGATAATAAAGATGAAACTAAAACTCCATTCATGTTCATTGCTTTCCAATATGCACAATTTTCGACTAATTTGAACACTTCATTGAATAGATCCTTATGTATTTTCAATGTCATAATATCACCTCTTGTAGAATTATTTGGAATCAAAATTATAGCGTATAGATTTCCATAACAAGATTCACGGCGTATCAATCTATTAGAATAATTATTTGTTACTACAAAACCCCCATAATAACATGCAGATGCATCGTCAAATGCACCAGTTATAGTTACTCTTGCTTTTTTAGATGCACTTACTGCACTATTTAGAACTTGGAAATCATTTATTGGTGAATCCAATAGATTATAACAAGCTAGAGAGACGGCATTAGATACAGCACTGGAACTTTTTAAACCATAACCAATAGGGATTTCAGAATCAATTTTTAAATAGATATCATTTTCTCGAATAATTCTATTTGGCAAAATACTGTGTATTATATTTCTAAATAAAGAGCTGTTTTTTTTCTTGAAAATAATTCTCCCCTCTCCTCTTTTTAATTCAATTTTTGCTCTAACTTTTAATGATATACCTAATGCGGATCCCCTTCCAATTGAAATAGCATTTAAAATGGAAATTGCTCCGTGAACTAACGCTATTGATGATACTATTTTCATCTATTTAGGCTCACCAAATATACCTAGGAGTGAATTTTTCATTATTTGTTCTGGAGCTTCTAGTCCTGTCCAAATTGTAAATGCTTTAGTACCTTGTGCAAGTAACATTTCATATCCATAAATAAGAGTAGCATTAGCTTTTTTGGCATTTTTAAGTAAATTCGTTACCATTGGTTTATAAACAATATCGTAAACTATACTGCTCGTCTTAATAGAAGAAGAATCTATTAGACTTTTTTCTTGATTCAAGCCTAAAGATGAAGAATTTATAATTAAATCAGAATTAATAGCAATAGAATTTATTTCGTCCAATGGTTTACAAATGCAATCTATTCCTAACGAAGAACAATGTTTTGAAAGAGAAATACAATTTTGAAAAGATCTATTAACTACAACTAGTTTATCCAGATAGTTTTCAGAAGATAATGCAGCTACTATTGCTTTTGCTGCACCTCCTGCCCCTATAATTAAAACTCTTAATCCGGTAAAATCAATATGACGTTGATGAAGTGGATGTATAAATCCATAAATATCAGTATTATATCCAACTAATTCATTGTTTTCATTTTTTACAGTGTTAACTGCACCTGCATTGATCGCAGTATTATCTAAATTATCCAAATATTTCATTATTTCAACTTTATGAGGAAGTGTTACATTAAATCCAGAGATACCGGTAGATTTTAGAGAAGCTATAGAATCTTTCAAGTCATGTTTAGGAACTCGAAAAGCAATATAAGT
Source organism: Nitrososphaeraceae archaeon (assembly GCA_050043595.1). GTDB lineage: Archaea > Thermoproteota > Nitrososphaeria > Nitrososphaerales > Nitrososphaeraceae > TH1177. Next base: position 3,756 of record JBNAIF010000082.1, read on the forward strand.
ACAATTTAGCTTCAACTCTTTAAATGCAGAATTTTGCATGAGTGGAGACAAGGAATGTTCTATGGGATCTCCGATTATACAATAAGTTTTGAATTTACTAGACATAGCGGGACCTATTTTGTTTAATCCTGTCATATATTTTTCTTAAAGTTAATATGTCAATCTGACCTGGCGCAAGAGTCTTATCTAATGAAGCATATGTAAAAGGAGCAGTACCAACCAACGTACTTAAAATCCTAGATAACACACCATAGTCACCCATAGCAAAAGATATGAGACATGAATTACCAGAATATTGATATAGATCAAGTATTCGAAATGAATCATCCAAATTATTTGCAGTTGTAATCAGCTTGATATTATTACTGTAGTTTTTCATTTCTTTGAAAAAAATTTGTAATGCATCAATTGAAGGAGTAGAAGAGAAATCATGATGAGAAACTAAAATATTGACTTTGTTGGAATTTAAATATTGTAATAATTCAGGATAAGTTTTTAGTGCATCTAATTCAACGTCTAAAAACATAGGATCATATTTTGATAATAGTCTTAAATAAAATATTCTTTCTTTTTCAGATTTATTGAATTTACCGTTCTGAGATTTTGAACGTAAAGTAAACACGGATCTGGAACTAATTGGTTTGATAAATTCAAGAGATTCTTGTATTTCTGATTCTTCTAAAAAGTCAAATCTAATTTCTATAAAATCTGCATGACAATTTTTTGCTTTTTTTAGTAATTCTTCTAATACATTTATATTTTCAGGGGCAATAGAAGCACAGATTTTCATTTTAATTTTTATAACTTGAGATAGTGTTAAAAAGAATGATTTATAGATTTTGAAATCTCATACATGATGTGACGGTATTTTTTTCCAGTTTGCAATTAGAGCCTCAGGTCTAATATGTATTGGTTCATCTAATCTGGAACGCGCTAATTGAACATAATCTCGGATTATATCTATTCCGATGTAGTGTCTTTGAGAATGATAAGCAACTTTAGTTGTTTGACCGCTACCGTTAAAAGGATCTAGGACTAGATCATTTTCATAGGAATACAATTTCATTAATCTGTAAGGGATTTCTTCTGGAAAAGGACATGGATGTTCTATATACCCCGGAGGTATTGGAGCTATATGCCATACGGAATTTGCAATCTCTTTTGTCCATTCTTCGTGAGTTGCAGGTAATGTCTCTTTTCTTCGAGTACGGCCACTTGTTACATTACCTTTTCGTAATACCATGATAAATTCATGCATTATGTTAGCACGATAATATTTAGGGTATGGATTCATCACAAATGATCCATATCTATTAGTACCCCCTGTGACTTTATGCCAAATAATTTCTTCATGAAGGTTCCAATTTCCAAATGGATGAACAAGTTGAGAGAGAACCATATGTGGAAGGGGTAATAATGTTCCATTCACGACTTCATTAGCAATAACTATACAACAATATCCACCTTCTTTAGTCACATTATATATTCCATCATTAAATATTTTGATCATATTGTTAAGGTATTTTTGAGTATCAACAACGTTTTTTCCTCTATAATAAACTCCATTGCCCGATATATGGGCATTATAATCTATAGCGTTTCTGTAGGGAGGAGAGGTAATAGTTAATTGGATAGAATTAGGAGGTATTTTAGCTAAAAGATTTTTACAGTCACCTGCTATTATCTTGTCGACGAAAGATTGTGGAAATGTCATTGATAACTATTATTTTTTTTATCCATATCCAGAATACTTTAAAATTATAAACCTTAAGATAAACAAATTTTAATATATCGAAAATCAAATAAGATGTAGAATTTATTATTTTTCTAAGATATATTCATTCACTTCTACACCAAAATGACGACCGCGCGCAGGTTTATAATAAGATAGAATTTTATCTCCTTTTTTTAATTCAGTTACGGGAATTAGGTTGCCATTTTCATCCAGAAATTGAATTGTCTCTGCATTTTGAACTATAACAGTTCCTTCTATTCCGTTCCCTAATCCCTTTATTAATTTCATTGGTCTGGTTTCTATCTTTGATCTTCCAACTGTAACTTTTCGTGATGAACCATTTTGATTTACAACAAGGATCTCAGTTCCGGATTCCACTTCAGATAGATATTTAGTATTACCATTTGGTAAAATTGTGTAACAATATACTGCACCTGCATTTACTCGAAATGGTCTAGGAGATGTAAAAGATGAGCCTTCAGATTCATTATGTAATAAAAACAAGAAATTAGAACTACTTCCAATTAACATTCCTTCTCCCTTTTGCATAATAGACACTGTATCAACACACACTCTTTCTCCCACACCTACCTCTTTGACATCGATTATTTCACATGGTTGAATCTTGAATGATATCTCATTCATATGTTTTTTAGAATTTTTTACCTGGTCGATTTCATTTGTTGATAAAATAACACCATCAACTCCAAGTTCAAGTACAGTAAACATTGTTCTAACCTCTTCTGAATTATTAGCTGTAGTAAAGATTTTGGTATTTGATTTTTGTAAATTTGCGATGATATTTTCTAATGGAATTATCTTCCAATTGTCAGAATCAACTATCACATAATCTACATTTTGTGCTGCTGCTGATTCTATTTCTAAGATATCAGAGTTTGAATTAACTTTTTTATAATATGCAATGGGTTTATTCTTTGATTTTTTTGTTTTAATGTCCATAAGAGTTTTACAAATAATGATATCTGCGTAATCGGAGTCAAAAATTGTTTTGAATCTTTTTTTATTTTTAACGAGACTTGGTTCTATTTTTAAGATTTTAATATCACTAATATCCTCTATTGATTCTAATATAAAATTGAGATCAGATCCATAATTTAATGGTTCAAATATCAGTTCTTTATTTTTTTCTTTTACCAAGTTTCTTAGACACTACTCCTGGATCTTTCTTTTCAATTATTATCTCATGTAACAGACTTACAATTTTAGGTGGATTACTATGCTGAAAGATATTTCTCCCAAATGTTACTCCCTTTGCGCCCGCTTTCATGGCATCAGAACACATCTGTAAAAGATCTTTATCTGTTTTTGTTTTTGGACCTCCTGCTATTACCACAGGAACAGGACAACTTCGTATTACAGATCTAAATGAATCAAAGTCACCAGTATAAACAGATTTAACAATATCGGCTCCAGATTCTGCACCAATCCTTGTAACATGAGATACTATTTCCGGATCATAAACATTTTTGATGTTTTCACCTCGTGGGTACATCATTGCAATTAATGGGACACTCCATTCTGTACATTCATCTGAAACCATACCTAGTATTTCTAACATTTCTGGTTCTTCTTTTGCTCCAATATTAATATGAACAGATACAGCATCAGAACCTAATCTAAGAATTTCTTCTACTGTACCCATCAACACTTTCTTATTTGGATATGGACTTAGAGAAGTGCTTGCGGACAAATGAGTTATTATTCCTATATTCGGAACTGTTGGCATAGATTTTAAAATACCTTTATTAATAATTACAGAAGTTAATCCTGCATCCTGACATCGGTAAATCATATCGTGAGTATTTACTAATCCCTTAATAGGACCATTAGTAATCCCATGATCCATAGGAATACATAACATTTTCCCGTTTTTCATAATTCGATTTAATCTAATGTCTCTTCCAGAGACCATATTTTCAAAGATAAAAATTACCTATTTAAAAGTGATTGGATATATATTGTTAAATTAATAAAACAAGAGATACAAACATGATGAAATATAATTAAAAGGATATATGAAATTTGTTTTGAATTCTAAAAGTAGAATTAATCAAAAGAAGAAATCTTACAAATTGTAGGAGGATTTCTTTTATGTTTATTTATTTCAACAAGTTTCTTAATTTTGACAAAATCCTTTTTCTTGTAAGTTCTTGCCTCAAAAAATTTATTAGAAATTTTTGTTCCCAATGTTTCGTTTTTAATTAGGTCTTTTAAAATTAGATCAATAAGATCGTATGTCATTCCTATCTCTCCTTCTGCGGTTTGTCCTTTCCATAACCTAGGACTACTTTTTTTTGATAATATTTGTGGAGATAATTGCAAATAAGAACCAAGATTTCTTACTTGAGTTTTATATAGATCACCCAATGGAAATATATCTGCACCACCATCACCGTATTTTGTGAAATAACCTAATAAAATCTCACTTTTATCAGAAGGACCTAAGACTAATTTGTTATATATATTAGAATAATAATAAATTATATTCATTCTTATTCTAGCAGTAAGATTTCCTATTGCTATTTTATTCTTTGGCAAAAATTTAACATAACCAGACTTAATATGAGTTATATCTATTATTTTATATTTCATATTTAATTTTCTTGCCAGATTTATTGAATCTTGGATATCATTTTTAAGAGAGACGCCATAGTCAGGAATAATAAGGCTTAAAACGGATTCTGAACCTAAAGCTTTTACAGCAAGTGTAGCAGCAACTGATGAATCCAAACCACCGCTTAAACCTAAAACAATACCATTAGAATGAGACATTTTTACATTTAATCTTATAAATTTAATTATAGTATTAGTTACATCTGGAAAATTCATAGCTGTTCAAGTGTAATCTCAATATATAACATTATTTATTAAAATTTGAGTAAATTATACTACTAAATATTCATTGAAATGAGTTATTAAAATGATTTTGTTTAGCAGCAAACAAAATATATGTAAAATCATGGACATAAATCTATTTGAATCAAAATAATGTAAAATTTAATTTGTGGAAGAATTGATTATTAAATAAATTGCGAAAGATGAATATAAATACATATAAAAAATCCGGAGTAAATATTCAAAAAATTAGATATGCACAAAAAAATATGGAAAAAAATATAGAAAAATCATACAATTATCAAAACGTAGGGAAAATTATTTCTGGCTTTGGTCATTATTCTGGTTTAATAGGTATCGGAAAGCAAGTACTTGCATTACATACGGATGGAGTAGGTACTAAAGTATTGATTGCACAAGCATTAAAAAAATTTGATACGGTAGGAATTGATTGTGTTGCGATGAATGTAAATGATATAATTTGTACTGGTGCTGAACCATTTGCGTTTGTTGATTATATAGGATTAAAGTCAGCTAATAAAAAAATTATTGGTAAAATTATCAAGGGTTTGATCAGAGGAGCCAAATTAGGAAGAGTATCGATTGTAGGTGGAGAAACTGCAGTCATTCCCGAATTAGTTGCAGGTGATTCTGACGATTTTTTTGATTTATCTGGAACAGCCATTGGGGTAACCGAAGAAAAAAAACTGATTTTGGGTGATAAGATCGAAGTTGGCGATAAAATATTAGGTATAGAAAGCACTGGTTTGCATTCAAATGGATATACTTTAGCACGAAAAGTATTATCAAAATATTCGATGAATGATAGTCCAGAATTTTTAGATCAATCGCTTGGAGAAGAATTACTAAAACCTACTAGAATATATGTTGAACCAATAATGAAAGCAATAAAAGATAAAAAAATTAAAATTAATGGATTAGCCCATATAACTGGAGGATCTTTTACAAAATTAAATCGATTAAATAAAAAAATTAATTACAATCTTGAAAAATTTCCTGAAATTAGAGGAATTTTTAAGCAAATTCAATATGATGGAAAAATAGAGACAAAAGAAATGTATAAAACATTTAATATGGGAATTGGTTTTTGTATTATCCTATCACCAAATTTTGTAGATTTAATTCAGAGCATATTTGATAAATGTAAAATGAAAATTTTTGAATTAGGTCATGTTGATAAAGGTACTGGAAAAGTTATAGTAAAAATAGATGGAAAAAGTCAAATATTGGTATAAAAATAAAGTAAAATTATAGTTCGATATTTTTAATTTTACAAATATTTTTCCAAAATTTTACATGTTCTCTCTATTCCCAAATCGGCAATATAATTACCCAATTTTGGCCCTCTATCTGAATTTATGAGTAAATTATATAACAGTTTGAAAAATAATTTAGGAGTCAAGTTAGTCTTTTTGGATATTTCAAAAATGATGCTTTGGATGGTATCTGGTAAAACATTCGAATTATTTGTATGAAGGTCTATATTTTGTAGATTCTGTATGAGAAGATCTAAAGCAGATCGTTCCTGATCATTTAAATTAATTTTATTATATTCATTTGTATCAGTATTAATAACATCATCTGCCCAATTTGAAGCCAATGTTAACTTTCTAAAAAGATCATCAGATTTATTTGTGACTAATCCGTACTTTTTTAACCTGTTATAGATTTTTTCTAATCTATCTTCTTTAAATAAAGATGCTTGCTGTACTAATATATTATAAGGTATATGGATTAGAGAATCTTTAGTATTGATTATTTCAAGATGATTGATATACTCATAAATCCCTTTTAATTTTATTAATTTTGCCTGATTATTTTCTTTTATTCTTCCAAAGTATAAATCTTCATAATAATCATATTCATCCATCAGTAAAGGAATATCATCAATTCCAATATGCCTAGTTCCTGAAATTCGTTTATATAGTAACAATAAGAGTGATTGTGGTGTTCCATATTTTAGCCACATTTGTGGAGTCAATACATTGCCAGAAGATTTGCTTATTTTTTTACCTTTTTTATCTAGAAACATTTCATATTTAACATGAAAAGGATGAGAAAAATTTAAAATTTCATCACAAACCCAATCATTAACCTTTACGGAATCCATAATATCTTTACCATATGCTTCGAATCGAATGTCTAATGCTTTCCATCTTGCTGCAAATTCCACTTTCCAAGCTAACTTACCTTTTCCTTCCGATATGTATACTCCTCCTTCGTGACCACATCCAGAAATTTCATGATTTCCTATTTTACCACCGTCACAATAATACAAAACCTTTTTTTCATCTTCCAAGTAAGTATTTGCTTTAGCTACATACAATCTCCCACAATTTTCACAAATTGGAAAATAAGGCAAAATATTCAGGTATTTTTTTTGTCCAACAATACTGGAAATATGTTCTCCCAGAATTTGACTCTGTTTTAATATTTGATCAATGACATCATCTAAAATTCCACTTTTATATACATCATTTGCACTTTTAAAAGTGTAAATTATCCCGACTTTATCGAGTCCGTCTAATAGAAGACTACTCATGTGAGATCCATAAGAATTATGACAACTTCCAAATGGATCAGGTATATTAGATACTGGTTTAGAGAGATAATCATTAAGCCAATTTGGAAAACCTGATGGAATTTTTCTTAAACCATCCATATCATCAGAATAAGCTATGAGTTGAGATTTGAATCCTAAATTTTGTAATGCTTTAGAAATTCCATAGGCTCGTACTGCATCACCCATGCTTCCTATATGAGGCAAACCAGATGCACCAAGACCACTTTCTACATTTAACATATCCAAATTTCGTTGTAATTTTTTTTCTCTTTTTAAAATATTATCAGCTATTTTATCGATCCATGTTCCCTTGCCAATTATATGGTCAATCATTTTTAACACCCTCGTCATTAATGATTCTTTTAATACAATAATTCATCATTATCCTAATATAACAAAATACAAATAATTTCTTTTAATAACCTTACTATTAGAGTTTAATTCAAACATTATTCGAATAAATTTAAAAGAAATTTTTTAAATATTCGATCTACTAATTTTCTTTTATTCAAAATAGATAGTAATCATTTAAAAGTTCATATCCATGATTTCTATTTCTTATCATAAGAATATTCTTAATGAAATTATTTTTTTACCTTATAAAATAATAATATAATAAATTAAATGTTATAAAAATTTAAATTGAAAAATAACGGTTCTCGATATTAGGAAAATATTAAGATTTATAACATAATACAACATAAAATTAATAAACATACAAACTATTTTCATATATTAAAAATATTAATATTTAGTTGTAAAAGTTACATTATAAATTTAAATCAATATTTCTTATTTTAATATCTTGGTAACATAAGGTCCATTTTGATTATAACCAAGTTTTTTGTAATACGACCGTGTTCCAACAGAACTTATAACTGATAATTTTCTAACATTAAATTCATTTCTAGCTATTTTTTCTGCTTCTTTCATTAATTTATGTCCAAACCCCTTATGTTGATAAGTGCTAATACTAGATGATGAATTACCGATATCAACCAAGCTGCCGTATACATGTAATTCTCTCACTATGCATGCATTAGTAATAGAATTATTTTTATCTTGCAATTCTATTCTTTTAGGATTAGGAATATTTCGTAGTCTTAAAAATCCAAGAATATTATGGTTATTTTCACTTTCTAAAGAAAGAAAAATTTCGTTTCCTCCTGATGCAATATAATCTATCCGATTCAAAATAATTTCAGTATCATATGGGTTGATTTTATTGAGACCAATTTCGCGACATCGGATACATTGACAACTAAAACCATCTTTTCTTAATTTTTCTAGAACAATTTGTCTGAGATTTCCGTTCTTAGGACCTGCCAAAATATCAGTAGATTCGATTTCTCTTTGTATCCGCATAATTCTAAGCCAAGGTGGAACAAATTTCTTTACTTCTATTAAAACATTAATTAGATCATCATTGGTATACGGGATATACATTCCATCAGTATATAATTTATGTAAACCTGTATTTTTCAAAACAAGTGTAGGATAGATTTTAAGCATATCTGGCATGAAATTTGGATCGGTAAATAATTGACGAAAATTTTCAATATCCTGTTGGGGAGATGAATTAGGTAATCCAGGCATCATGTGTGCTACAATTTTATATCCAGCATTCCTGGAAATAGCAAAAGATTCTTTAACATCATTTAGATCATGTCCCCTGTTAATCAAATGATATGTTTTATTATCTAGTGTTTGTACACCTATCTCTACTCTAGTTACCCCAATGCTTAACATGACATCAATATGGGATTGTTTACAATAATCTGGTTTTGTTTCTACGGTAAATCCAACGCATCTATGTCTAGCAGTTTCATTTAGAAGCATGGATTCTTTTAAATTTGGAGATATCTTATCGTTCAGAGCATCAAAACACGACTTTGCAAAATTCTTTTGATAATCGATAGGCATAAAAGGAAAAGTTCCTCCAACAACAACTAGTTCTATTTTACTTAAATTGTGACCACGTTTATAAAATTGATCAAGTTTGGATTTAATTTGATGAAATGGATCATAATCTAATGATTGAGCAATTTTAGTTGATGGTTCCGTTCCGATATAACTCATCGGTGTATTAAATTCTATGCCTCCTGGACAGTAAATACATTTACCATGTGGACAATTATAAGGTTTAGGCATAACAGTTATTACAGCAACACCTGAGGCGGTTTTTATTGGTTTTACTAATAATAATTTCCTATATTTACTTTCATAAGGTAAATATTTTATAATATGTTCATTTTTGGGTATAATAGATAATTTATATTTAGAACATGTTTGTTTGATTAACTTATTAATTGTAGACATACTTAGACAATTGTCGTCAGTTAGAATTTTAGCTATATGCTTACAAACATTAGAATAATCATCAGTATATACAATATTCTTACTCATTTATTATAAATCAGATTATTATTGCTAGGATATACTTAATAATCGTTGATAATTAAATTATTATAAATATAAAAAGTTAGAAAAAACTTGAATTGTAAAAGAAATAGAAGAATTAAAAAATACTTATAAAGTCGAATTTTATGGAATGTATAATGAGAGTTACTATTTTCTCACACGAGTCAGATTTAGATGGTATTTATTCAGCTGCAATAGGATTAATTAGATTTCCACAAGCAAGAACTTTTTTTATGGGATATTCCAAAGAAGATTTTATTAAAATGAGTTCTCAGATAGTTTTAGATAATACTAATGAAAAGAAATTATTTATTATTTCAGATCTAGGATTAAATTCTTCTTTATTAGACATTTTAAAATCAACTTTTAAAGAAATTAAGAAGAAAAATGGCGAAGTAATTTGGTTAGATCATCATCCATGGGAACAAGAAAAGAAAGAAGAATTAAGTCAAATTATCACATTAGTCTTAGATAATTCTAACACTAAATGTGCTGCAGAACTGGTATATGAAAAATTTTTATATGGAAATAAATTAGCTTTCAATTTATCTAGCTTAGCTCATTCTATGGATTTTTTTAAAAAGGACCAATATCTCACCCCTATTTCTGAAATTATAAAATATTATCATACATTTCCAAATAAATATAATAAGTTATCTCAACTTGCTTATAAATCATCTAAAGGAATTCTATGGGATATGGAAATGAATGATGAATATAGAACATATGAAAGATTACGTGACAAGGATAAAGTAAATGCAGTAAAAAGAATGGTGACAAAAAAAATTTTGGATATTAATGTTACATTTTGCGAAAGTACACAATATTTACAAAATAGTTTATTCGCTGAAGAGATATTTAGTAAAACTGATTCAGATATAATTATATTTTATGGAAATGATAAAAAGGTTAGTATTAGAAGAAATAATGATGAAATTTCATGTAAAAAAATTGCATTAAATTTAATTGATGGTGGAGGACACGAATTTGCTGCAGGTGGATATTATAATAGTGATCCAAATGAAAAAGATAAAATAATTTTAGAATTAGAAAATGCAATAAAAAAATCAATAGAGTAAAATACTTATTAAGAGAATAAAATGTATTGATTCAAAAAAAATGGAATATGGGGTGATTGTAAATATATTACTTAAAATGTGAAAAAATTGATGATATCAATATTGCTAATGATCTTATAAAAAAAGGCAAAATAATTGTTTTCCCAACAGATACATTATATGGTATAGGTTGTGATCCTTACAACAGTATAGCTGTAAAAAAAATTTTTGATATTAAAAAGCGTATAAAAAATAAACCATTACCCATATTAACAAATAGTATAGAAAATGCAAAACAAATTATTGAAATCAATGAAAGAGGAATAAAATTAATTTCTAAATTTTGGCCAGGAGCTTTAACAATAATTGGAAATTTAATAGATGAAAAAATATCATCTGTCGTTACGGGAGACACTAAAAAATTAGGAGTTAGAATACCAAATTGTAGTTGTACATTAAAGTTGTTGAATAGATGTAAGTTTCTTATAGGAACAAGTGCTAATATAAGTAACATGAAACCATATGTAAATGCAAATGAGCTTTTAGAATCCTCACTTTCAGATTATGATGCCATAATAGTAGACAATAATAATGATCCTAAAAATACAAAGGGATCAACAATTGTTGACATTACTAACTATAAATTAAAAATAGTGAGGGAAGGAGACATAGAAGCTAAACAGATTTATGATACAATAATATAAAAAAAATAGATGAAATTTAATTTTATTGCTACTACATATAGATATAAAGAATCAGAAGCAATGAAAGAAATTAAAATGCTTATGAATGATGATATAAATATTATTACAGATATTAAAATTTCAGAAATTTCTGGAATCATATTAGGAAATATTAATATAAATCCTATAGACATTGTGAGAAAATTTAAAGATATTGTTACTGAAGAACCGTGGCAATTTAGATACATATTAAGAATGATACCAATAGAAATAACTATAAAAACAGATTTACTAGATATTACTAATAATGCAGTTAAAAAAGCATTAGAAAAAATTCAAGATAATGAATCATATAAAATCACGGTAGAAAAAAGACATACAAACCTTAAATCTAACGAAATTATTACAAACATTGCAAGTGAAATAAACAGAAAAGTATTATTAGATGAACCAGATTGGATCATATTGATTGAAGTTATTGGTAGAGACACAGGGATATCAGTAATAAGGAAAGAAGATATATTTAATTCAGTAATTGAAAAAAGGAATATTTAATTCTAATACTTTAAATAAAATGTAAAGTATAACTTTTAGTTAACACAAACGAAGAGATATGGTTGAAAATCAACTTTATAAGAAAGATATAATTTCAATTCGTGATTTTTCAAAAAGTGATTTAGAATTTATTTTTAATTCGACAAATATAATAAATAGTTTAAATTTTAGACAAAAAAATGAATTAGCTTTTGGCAAGGTATTAGGATATATTTTTTATGAACCAAGCACTAGAACTCGTATGAGTTTTGAAGCTGCTATGGCTTCATTAGGTGGTAATTCAATAGGAATATTTGACTCTAAATTTTCTTCTATTGAAAAGGGAGAAAGTTTATCAGACACTATAAAAATCATGGATTTATATTCAGATATAATTATTTTAAGACATTCTGGAGATGGTTCAAGCAGATATGCAAGCGAATTGGCAAAAAATCCAATAATAAATGCAGGTAGTGGAAGTGAAGAGCACCCTACACAAGCAATGTTAGATTTGTATACAATCATGAAAGAGAAAGGAAAGATAGATGGTCTCAAAATTGGAATAGTAGGAGATCTAAAATATGGAAGAACAGTATATTCTTTGTTATATGGATTAATAAATTATAATGTTAAAGTATATTTAATATCTCCAAATGGATTAGGAATTAGAAAAGAATCAATATTTGAAATTCAAGATAGAATAATGATTGAAGAAAATAACAATCTTGAAGAAATTATTTCGGATTTAGATGTATTATATGTTACTAGAATACAGAAAGAAAGATTCGCAGACATACAAGAATATGAAAAAGTGAAAGGAACATATACTGTAGATGAAAATATGATGGAGAAAATAAAATCGGATTTAATAATAATGCATCCTTTGCCAAGAATTGATGAAATAGCATATTTTATAGATAATACTAAGAACGCAGTTTACTTTAAACAAGCTTTATATGGAAAGGAATTACGATCTGCATTATTAGCATTAATATTAAATGAAGACCCGTTTAAAAATAATTATGTTTAAAAATATACTTAAAAAAATTAGAATTATACATGTTATCCTGAAGCACAACTACTGAATCCACATTCTATGCACATGTTACAACCTTCTGTAATTATTAATTTAGACTTACATGTTGGACATAAGTCTTCATTATGATTATTATTATTTTTATCATTATATCTATTATCATGAATGTTTATACGTTGGATTTGTAATTCATCATAAGTAGTGGGTTTAGATTTTTTAGATTTAGTTTTTAATTTGTTATTAGAATAAGATTCATCAGAAATTTCTAATGATTCTTCTATGCTCGTACCATTTTCAATTATTTTACCAAGATGTTCGAGAATATATGAATTTTGAATATTATTTTTAATATAATCGACAACAAAAGAACTTGGTTTAACTATAAAAGATTTTTCGAAGGTGTTATTTCCAGTAATATGAAGAACTTGTTGATTTCTAGATCCATCTCTATATACTGTCACACCTTTAAGACCCAATTCATGCGACAATAAATACGAAGATTTAACATCTTCCACTGTTGCATCTCCCGGCATATTGATAGTTTTTGCAATAGCATTGCTAATCCATTTTTGCCAAATTGATTGCGCCATTACGTGATCAGTCCAATGTATATCCATTGCAGTTGTGAATACGGATTGAATCCATTTCGGAATTTCATCTAGTCCTTTTACTGAACCATAATTGTTTGCGATTTTAGTTAGAATATCATCATTATAGAGGCCATTTTCTTTTAAAATTTGTTCAAATATTTTATTAGTATAAAAAAATCTGCCAACAGTAACACGTTTTTCAAAAACTAATGCAAATACTGGTTCTACGCCATTGGAGCTATCTGCGATCATAGATAGAGTACCAGTTGGAGCAATTGTTGTGGTCCAAGAATTGCGTATACCAAATTTTTGAATCTTTTCTATTAGAGAATCCCAATCATAAGAATGATAAGACTTTGAAAGTTCATAAAATCCACTAACAGGGATTTTTCCATGTACGTATTCTGTATCTTTGAATAATGTAAATGGACCACGAGATTTTGCTATAGCTACGCTTTCTTCCATACTATAATATGTCAAAGTTTCAGCTAGTTTATTCATAAAATCATATCCTTCCTTAGAAGAATATGGAATCTGCAGAATAAACAATAAATCAGCAATCCCCATAATTCCTAAACCTATTCGTCTTGTTAGTTTTGTATTATGATCAATTTCATCAATAGGATATTTGTTAGTGTCTATTATATTGTCTAAGAAACGTGATGCGAGCCTAATTGCCTGTTCATACCTCTGCCAATCAAATTCAAAAAGACCATCTGCTTTCCGTTTTACAAAATTTGACAGATTAATAGATCCCAGATTACAGGATTCGTATGGATAAAGCGATTGTTCTCCACATGGATTAGTAGCTCTAAGAGGACCTTCCTTTGCTTTTATGCAGGGATTATACTTGTTTATATTATCAAAGAAAATAATTCCTGGTTCTGCACTTTTCCACGCACTAAGTGCTATCAAATCAATGAGTTGATGAGGATCTATTTGTTTTATTGGTTTGTTAGTTCTTGGATTCTTAAGTGTAAATTTAGTGTTTGTTACAAGTGCTTTCCAAAAATCATTCCATAATCCAACACTTACATTAAAATTTTCAAATACACCAGGTTTTGTTTTTGCGGTTATAAATTTTTCAATATCTGGATGCCAAGCTTCTAATATTCCCATATTTGCACCCCTTCTTTTTCCTCCTTGTTTAACAACGTCAGTAATTGTATCTATAATTCGCATGAATGATGATGGACCTGATGCTACACCAGAAGTTGAAGCTACGATATCTCCCTCTGGTCGTAAATTAGAATAATTTATGCCTACTCCACCGCCGGATTTGAATATCATAGCAGCGTCAGAAGACGTTTGCATTATTTTATTCATATCATCTGGTATATCTAGAACAAAACATGCGGAAAGTTGTCCTAATCTTGCTCCTGCATTCATTAGGGTGGGAGTATTTGGAAGGAAATCTTTAGATATCATCAAATTGTAATATTCTTTTATTTTATCTTCATATGATGCAAATTTTCCTTGTACTATTTGTTTTAATAATTCTTTAAATGAAATTTTCATGTGACCTTTTGATGCTAATTGAATATAAAGTCTAATTAATGCCTCAAAATGATATTGATTAAGATAATATTCACCAATTTTTAATTTTAGATGAAAATCATTTAATTTGTTAAAATATTTGGTCGCTTCTCTTATATTTTGAGTGTAACCTCCTGCAAGATTAAATATAATTGGATCATGTATTAGATCAGAAATTCCAACTAATGTAGCTACCCTCTCAAACATTTGTTTAGGTCCTTCAATAATTTCATTGTCATTATTTCGTAGCAAGTATCGGGAAGATAAAACACGTAAAGAATTTATATCAAAATCTTTATCAACTTCGTCTAGATCCATTTTATTTAATATTTTTATCTTATCATCTCGTATTTTTCTTCGTTCGTGTCTATATAAAATATAGGCTTTTGCAGTATCAGATAAACCTTCTTCAATAAGAATTGATTCTACAATATCTTGAACATCCTCAACACTTGGAGTAAAACTTTTATCTACTACTCCTCTATGCTGAATGATCTTTTCTAGTACTTTATCACTTAAAATTTCAGATAATTTATAATCAGGTTTTCCAGTAGCAATTAATGCCTTATAAATAGCATGAGATATTTTTGATTCATCAAATAAAACAACCCGTCCATCTCTTTTCTTTATATTAAGAATAGATTTATTATTTGATTTATTTATTTCAGATATACCCAATTTACTTGCCGTCCAATTTTTTACTATCATTGAACTTTAATAAAATTTACTAATCCTTGACTTCTAAATAAAAATTAAAACAAAAACAAAATTAGAATATAATATAATTGGAGATATACTTTTTATTGTTAAAGAAATATGATATTTGGTTTAACTTTAAAGTCTATATCATATTGTCTATATATCCAAAGATATAATTCGAGTGGAACTACAAGATAAACATTTTTGAGAAGGATTGATAGATCTGTTGCCACAAGAAGTACAAACATATACTGATGTTGATATCTTAAAATTTGGAAGATCGAAAGAAGTTGTAAATAGTTTGTGAATTTCTTGATTCGATTGCAAATCAGTGATATCAACAGCAACTGATATTCCGTTGGTAAGAGTATTATCAAATAGATTACATGAATTTAAGAAATCGTCGAAATTATCTTTATTAAATACATTATTTGGTTTTAGTAAAGATCCTTGAGAATAATAATAGTCACTTGAATTAAGAATATTATATGTACTAGATTTACCATATTTTTCTACATCTAGTTGTTTAAATCTACGAGCGCTAACATCACTTAGCATAGTAATTCCTACTAGAGAATTTGTGTTATTATTTTTATTTTGTTCATTAATGACATCTACCGTGGTTTTTAGAGATTTATCCATAACTTGCTTACCTTTAATGTCATAACTATAGCCAAGTATATCAAATATTGATTCTTGTAGTCCAACAAGATTAATACTAGATTCAATTTCTCCAAATTTCATTCCAGAAGTACAGTGATTGAGGAGTGGTAATTTGTCCTTTTGAATGAAATCAAAAATATTTTCTTTCCGTTGATAGATAAGCGATAAGAGTGGTTTTAATAATAATGCTAATCTAGCTCGAAAATAGATTTCATCTTTATTAGATTGATAAGCGATCCTAGGTAAGTTTATTGAAAGTGATTGCAAAAATATAGTCGGATTAATTTTTGGATCTGCAGAAGGACATAACCCGTGTCTACCACGAACTAGTTTATTTGAGAACGATAATAGTCCACCATGCTTTGAAATTGCTATCAATAAATCTAGATAAGATGAATCAATGGTAGAATTATTGACAAAAGATATACCGATTTTTGGAATCGAGGTGTTTATGATATATTTATGATAACCATTTAAAAAAGATATTATTGTATTTGGATCAAAATTATCAATAGTAATTGATAATGTAACGATAGGTTGGCTAGAACCATTTGATATATTCAATGAAATCAATGAAAAAATTTTGTAAAATTTATTTGCAAGATCCATATTTGAGGAATAACGGTTAACAAAATCTAATAGACCATCTATAACAATTTCTTTCGATAATTCTTGGCTTAACATTGAAATTACTACAGGTAGAACAATTTCAAAACTATCGTTATTAATTAAGCTCTGTAATTTTGAGATTGATAAATATTTCCCATTAAAATTAGAAATATTATCGATCATTGAATTTATATTCAGAAATACAGTGTCTGGAAGGATGTTCCAATATCCGCTATTCTCGATATTTATTTCACCTGTCAAATACATATCAACTACGTCTTTATGTAATTGATTATTAAGAAGATGTTCAGAAAATACAGATTCTGAGATTTTTGAAAAAAATTCTGAAATACCATAAATAGATAAATTTGGATCACTTAAAAAGTTGATAATTTCTGAAGGAGGGACGCCTAATCTAGCCAATTTGGTTCTATATTCATCATAGCCATGATCTATTAGTACTGAATTAGTTGTTTCTCTGATTAGAGACGATGTTAAATGAGGTGTTTGGATCTTGTAGATTTTATTTTCTACTTCTTCGGTAATTTTATGGGCAAGTTCGAGAGGCATATTAGATTCACGTACAAGTGATTGAATGATTTTATTAGAATCAAATTCTTCAATTGACGGTTTAGTCGTTCGAACATATAGTTTTCCACTTTCTACTATTGATCTTTCTTCTATTTGTCTAGCCAGACTTAATACTAATTTTCCTAGATTTGTGAGAGTATACCTTCTTTCTGCTTTATTTAATGAAACAAGCGATTGACGTAATAATTTTCGTAGGTGATAAGCAAACTTGCCAGATTCTTTTTTGGATCTGAAGCCTGCTAAAGATTTTAATTCAGAGTAAGTAAGTGGACCTTGTGAATTTAAAATTCTGAGAATATCGATACGATTTGGACTTGCCATAACAGAAAAGATCATCCTAACCCTTCTAGAAGCTGATTCTAAAATGCCACCACGTTTTGAAGCAGATTTATTTTTAACTTGATATCGAATTCTCTCCATTGCACCCGTTATTATTAACAAGTAATTAAAACTACTTTGTAAAGTTTTTTTTACAAAAAATATAATCAAAAAACATAATATGAAAATAAATCAAAATTATGTCATTATAGACGTTTTTTTAACTGATTTAGTGGACGAAGTTGTTTTATTATCAAAAACATTAGAAATATTGGAATCATGAGATGAAATATTGGATGGTACTTCAGGCAGTTTATTTTTAGTTTCCTTCTCGATTAGAGATTGAACTTCATTTAATATTTCTGCAGCATCATTATTTGTATTTACATGAATAGAACAATTATCTATATTGATGTTAGTATTATTCGTTATTTTCTCTGTGACGTCAAAAAGATCAGAAATGACATTAATTGCATTTGGACCAGTATTTACAATATCATCTTTTACATCTTTGATCATATCAATCATAGGATTAATTGTATTCAAAACTTGAGTAAATTCACTAATGGTACTAAAACGAATTAATATTAATTCTAACATTATAGATAATTTTTTGTTGGTACTTTTGATCTTACGTACATTAGACAATTCCATAGATAATACATTAGCTCGATTATTGTCTCCCTTTCTAATATTGACTGCAATTTTATTTGTTAATTTGTTGTCAAGTAAAGAAAATTTCTTATCAAGTGCCTTCAATTTTGTTAACTGTTTATTAATAACTATGTTTGCACTAGCTATTTGACTGTCTAATTGATGGCACTTGCTCATTTACAAAAATCTAGAATTTTATAATGTTAATGTATTAGTTAACCGTTCTAGACAATCTTGATAAAGTTATTGATGTAGAAAAATAAAAATTTCATTAAATTTTTTTCAAAGTTAAACCATGTTTTTCATCAAATCCAATGACTTTAACCTTAGAACCTATAGGCAAATCTGCTGGTTTTTGTATTCCAGGAAGGAAACCTGAAACCCTGAAATTTATATCGTCTAACGTGAATACAACCCATGCATAACTTTGGACATCATCAAAACCTTCTGGCGGAACAGAATGAATAGTGAATGTATTTACGGTACCTGTTCCATTATATTCAACAAGTTCAAATTTATTATTGTTGCATTTTTCACAATAGAGAATAGTTTCCAACATTACATGTTGACATTTCAAACATTTTTTAGATAAAATTTTTGAATTATTTGCAGATTGTATAAATTGTTCTCGTATTCCACTTATTGTTTGACTAGACATGTGTTTATTCCACCTTTTTAAATAAATGAACTGCAGCACTAGCTCCAGTTGCACCAAAATTATGAGTTAACGCAATTTCAGCATCTTTGATTGTTCGTTCTCCAGATTTTCCAGTAAATTGTTCATAGACTTCAACCACTTGACCTATACCAGTAGCACCAATCGGATGTCCTTTAGATTTTAATCCACCTGATGGATTTATTGGAATTTGACCGTTTCTAGCAGTAACACCATTTCGAATTTGTTTTGCAGCTTCTCCTTTTGGAAAGAAACCCAAATCTTCAATATCAATGATTTCAGCTATTGTAAAACAATCGTGGACTTCTGCAAAATCAACGTCATTCGGTGTGATTCCTGCCATTTTATACGCTTGATTTGCGGCTGAAACTGTACTTGGAATTGTAGATATATCATTTCTTCCCTGTACCGCAGCAGGCGATCCACCACGTCCGGATCCAATAACTTTAACATATGGTTTTCCGCTTTTTTTTGCGAAATCCTCATTACAGATTACTACTGCAGATGCACCGTCAGAAAAAGGACAACAATCATATAATTTTAATGGAGATGCGACTACCGGAGAATTGAGAACGTCGTCAACAGAAATTTTCTTACGCATGTGAGCTTTTGGATTTAAAATACCATTTTCATGATTTTTAACAGCCACATACGCCAGATCTTCTTCACTGGCCTTGTATTTTGTCATGTATGAACGAGCAATTGACGCAAATAAACCGGGAAAAGAAGCTCCATTACCGCCTTCGTAAAAAAAATCAGAACAATATGAAAATAAAGTAGTGCTTTGTACTGTGCTTGTGTGAGTAATTTTTTCTACACCTAACGCAAGGATACAATCATAAAAACCTGCAGCTATATTTGCATATGCTTCTCTAAACATAACTGAACCTGAACCACATGCAGATTCTATAGTTAAACCAGGAACGTGAGGAATACCTAAATTACTCATAATTACTGGAGCCATATGTACTTGTTTATCTGCTACTCCAAAAACGTTAGAGATATATCCTGCTTGGATATCTTTCGGGGTAATACCTGCTGATTCTATAGCATCAACAGAGGCATTTAATGCAATTTCAATAATACTTTCGTTTAACTTACCATATTTAGTACTCCCAGCACCTAATATACAAACACTATTCACTTGAATGAATTATGAAATACAATATAAAAATGTTAGACAGCTCATATCTATAATAATATAATTGAATGTTTATTACTAATAATTATAAACATTAAAATTAATTAACTATTATTTTTACTATAAACTAGATAAAAAGACAAGTTGATTAAATTGAATTTTATTTTCTATTTTAGGTTTTTATATAAGAATGAAAATTAATTTCTGTATAATGACAAAAGAGAATAAAAGAACACATGCATATAGTTCAAAAAGAACTAGAAGTAAAAAATATTTCATGATAGAAAGAAGAACAAGAAAAAAACCAAAAAATTAAAAAAAGAATTAAGGTATCAACATTTCAAAATAATATAAATTATATTTAGATAAAATTTAAATATAATACAAATTGGAAAAACGACCCAAAAGAAAAACAACAAAAAAAGGAATAGCTTTAACAGCTGGTATCGTTGCAGCAATTGTAGCAGCAAGTTTCCTTGTTTATTTAATACCATGATATTATTCATTTTAAATTAATATGTTTATTTAATAAAGAATTTCATATAATTTGCTAAATAATAGATAATTTGTGATGTTTATTTCGATATGTATATTATCACGTTATTTAAACAAGCTATTGAAAAAGCAATTAACTGTGGTATATAAAATAAAATATCAGTAATTTATTTGATTCATATGTACCAAATTAATATAACATAACTAAGACATAATTTAAAAATTTATTAATTTATTAATTTTTTTTATACTGATTAACAAAAATTCCTTTACAAAAAAACATTTTAAAATATATTATTATATTGAAAATTCATTTTCTCATAAAAAAATATGAAATATGTAGTTTGATATTAGTATAGAATAATCTTAATTATGTTTGAAAAGTTATATTTTACTAGACAATATTTTTTACAATTATAAAATAAAAAATTGAATTATAGTTGTCAAAAAAAATGATTATTTATATCTGCAATATGAAACATAAAAAATATAGGGTAATTACTCCACAAATAATTTTTTGTTTAAATCTTCAATTATAATAGATTTAATATTTACGAATTCTTTTATTCCAAATTCAGATAATTCTCGACCTACCCCAGATAATTTTATACCTCCAAACGGCATACGGGGATCGGATTTTACCATTTCATTAACTGATACAATTCCACTCTCAATTTGTCTAGACAAATGCAATCCTTTTTCTAGATTATTTGTCCATATACTACATCCTAATCCAAACTCGGAATTGTTTGCTTCTTTGACAGCTTTTTTTTCATTCTCCACGATTAAAATAGGAGCCGCTGGTCCGAATACTTCTTGTCGCAAAATATCCATCTGATTATTCGTTTTTGAAACAATTGTTGGTTCGTAGAAATAACCTTCAGAATCCAAAGATTTTCCACCTATTAAGATTTTTCCTTTTTTATTTTTTGCATCAATAATTTGATTTTCTAATGAATGAAGTTGATTTTCGCGTACTAGTGGACCAATAGTTGTATTTATATCCATAGGATCACCTAAAACTTCTTTTTTAACATTTTCAACAAAGAGATCGGTAAATTCTTTCGCGATAGTTTTTACAACTATAAAACGTTTAGCAGCTATACAACTTTGACCGGTGTTTAATAATCTTGACTTCGTTGCAATTTTGGCAGCCTGTTCTAAATCTGCATCTTCAAGTACAATAAAAGGATCACTCCCACCTAGCTCAAGCACATATTTCCGTAAATTTTGTGAAGCTATTTCTGCAACTCTCTTTCCAGTATTAACACTTCCAGTAATAGAAATTGCATCGATATCAGATTGTAATAAAAATTCACCTACTTGATAATTACCGAGTACAGATTGGAATACACCTTCAGGAAATTGAGCTTCTTTAAACAAATCTTGGATTAATAAAGATGATCCCAAGCACACGCTAGAATGTTTCAAAATAGTTACATTGCCCGCAATTATGGCAGGAATTGCATAACGCATAACTTGCCAAAATGGAAAATTCCAAGGCATTATCCCTGCAACTAAACCCAGAGGTTCAAAAGAAACAATGCTTTTATAATATTCTGTAGATACAAGTTTATCTTGTAAAAATAATTCAGAATTTTTAGAATAATAACCACATAACCATATGCACTTTTCAATTTCAGATAGAGATTGAGAAAGAGGTTTTCCCATTTCAAGTGTAATAATTTCTGCATATGATCGTTTATTCTTTGTTAGAATTTTTGCTAAATTTTGAATAAGTAGATTACGTTCATATAAATCGGTTTTTTTCCATTTTGCAAAAGATTTTCTAGCAAATTTTACTAATTCATTAACTTTTTCACGAGACATGATAGGATAACTTTTTATTTTTTCACCATTACTTGGATTTATTGTAGTTACAATATTTTTAGCCACAATAAAATTACAAGTATACATTAATAAATATATTAAGAATTTAAAGTAAATTATGGTTTTATTCAAATGAGGACACAACAAATGACCCATATTTATATCGAATAAGATAAATTATGAAAATTTATTATGCAAAACAATAAAAAATATAGAAATTATTATATGATGTAGATGTAATATGGAGTATGTCTAGAATATTATTCATAACACGAAATAAATAAAATTAAAAATCATAAAATAGAACTTTAAATTTAATTGGTATGTTTTTATTCTAATTTAGAATCTATTTTAATATATTATTAAAAATCTTAAATACAGAACATAAATGTTATTTCATTTTAATTGAGTATTTGCATTTATTGTATATTTAATAGACACAGATTTGACTAGAATTTCTTGTAACAAATTTTAATAAAATTATTTTACATATTTTTAATTACAATAATTTATTGAAAAAAGTACTAATAAAAGAATAATTTGTAGTATAGAATTAATTATTTTTATGACTATTATATAGACTAAACATAATAAAATATGATCCAATAAATATATACAACTTGATTTTATTATAGATGATCTTAAAATGCTAAAATATATTTTATTTGATATAACTAAATTTTAAGAAACACATTCATGAATTTAAAATTATGTAGATATTATAAATTATGTTTTAAATAATAGATAGAAAAATCGATTTCTTAAATTAGCATATAATTTTTTTGTATTTGATAGATAGGCGGATGATAAAAAAATAAATGTTTTAGGTAATTCTTGATCAAATATCATTTGTTTCTATTGATATAGATCAAACATTTAATATATTATAATTTTTAGTTATTTAAGTAGAACTACATTATAAAATTATAATATTTATTTACTAATTTAACTATAATTATTAACATATTTATTGATTAATAATTTAAGTTACCACATATGAGTAATAATTATATATTTATTGAAATTATTCCTGTAATTTTTATTATATTAAACTTTAATATAGAAAATAAATATTAATTATATATCAACAATAATTCATTATATACTTACAAACGATAATAAATTTTTTCAAAATGACACATATTTATAACTGTTAAAAAGTTATGTATTAAAATAATTATATTCAAAAGACATGAATAAATATAATTATTTGATCTATTAATGCAATATAGAATTGATAATATTTTACTCAGGTTATTTTATGGATATTATAGGTACTAATTAAAAGACTAAATAAGTATTAAATCTAAAACAGCGCCGGGAGAGGGATTCGAGCCCTCGAGACCTTACGGTCACAAGCTTTCTTGATGGTTTTCCAGGCTTGCGCCCTTCCAGACTAGGCGACCCCGGCAGAGTATTATCATAAATGAATTAAAGCTACATATAGATATTTAGAAAAATAATGTGAAATTTTATTTAAAAAATAAAATAAAAATATAGCTTTGTACTATTTTTTCTATCTTATGAATAATCAAAAAATTTCACATAATTGTAAGAAAAATGATCACACTGAATGTAAAGACTGTATGTGTAATTGTCATATTCCAGGTACAATAGAAAATTTAGCTAAAAAAATAGCGAAATTAGATAAGAAAATACCAGGAATAGGAGAATCATTATAATTTTTATATATTTTTAATAATTTAGTTATTAAAAATAATTAATGTTATTTC
This sequence comes from Nitrososphaeraceae archaeon, assembly GCA_050043595.1. GTDB lineage: Archaea > Thermoproteota > Nitrososphaeria > Nitrososphaerales > Nitrososphaeraceae > TH1177. The sequence continues at coordinate 28,198 of JBNAIF010000082.1, forward strand.
CAACCTTTTTGGTATGTATTTGGTTTCATTATCAATCTTTTCATAGAAAAAGCCATACCTTTATCGCATTTCAATATATCATCCATATCCATCAAAGCGGTAGCTAGTCCAACGATTTCGCCTTTTATAGTATAGATACCTACTATCGATCCACGTCGAATATCTTTAGACAATTGTGTTATTCCTGGAATTGCTAATTGAGCACCATGACATAGTGCATCTACAGCTGTATCACGAATTATTACAGAAGGAATTGTAGATAAACATGACTCAATAGGCAAGATCATACTACGCAATTTATTTTCATCACGTTTTTGTTGGTATAAACAAAAAGCATTATGCAAATCGTGTAATTTAGTTAATGAATGATTTTCAGAAAATATACTAACTCGAGTTCTACGGAGTTCTACCATAGTAGCACCAGAACCCAATATTTCACCTATGTCATAGATTAATTTTCTTATATATGTTCCAGATTCGCACAACGTACGTAATAATATTAGATTATTAGTTTTCTCTAAAAGATCCAGTTCATATATTCTTCTTATTCGTGTTTCTCTTTTAACCGACGATCTTTGAGGTGGTTTTTGAAAAATATCACCATTAAAATCCTGGAGAATAGAAATTATCCGTTTATCTGAATAATTAGCATGTAACCTTGAAACAGAATAATATTCCTTTGGTCCTAATAGTAGCACAGATAAGGCTTTAGTAGCTTCTCCTAATCCCATTGGAAGTAAACCAGTAGTTCCAGGATCTAACGTACCACTGTGACCTGTTTTATTAATTCGTAAAATTCGTTTTATCCAAGATGCTATTTCATGACTGGTGGGTCCGGATGGTTTGTCGACTAGAATTAAGCCGTAATCTAACAAAATATTCAAAGGACGGTTAAAAGGATAATAACCATATTCATCATTAGTAGACGAATCATCTACTACTACAAGATTTTCCAATTGTTCTAGTTTTTTAGTAAAATTATACATTTTAGTTATAGTAAGTATAAATAATTATTTCACAATCGTATTTATTCTTATTTAATTATAATATAATCATATTGAAATATTTTTAACTATTAATTTAGATATAATAAGTAGATTTTCTAAATTCAATAAATCAGTATCTAAAACAAAATCAAATACGGTAAGATCTTTTCCGAATTCAAATCCATACAGGTTTTTATATATTCGGACATTATTATCATCTCTCTGTTGTAGTATAGATCTTGCATCTTTTATTTTCAAATTATCTCTTTTAGCCATACGTTTTATTCGGTTGCTTCTAGAACCTTTTAACCAGATTTTAATAGACTCTGGAACTAACCAAGGAAGGGTATAACTAGTTACAATAACATTACCATTTCTAACTATATCAACTAGTTTTCTATCTACTTCAATATCAAAATAGGGATTAGATTCTCTTTCTTCCATAAAATCTTTGGCTTCTTCTGTATCCCACCAATCGATACCAAATACATCATATCCACGTTCTGATGCAAGATCTTTTAATACATCTCCTCCGTTATATACCATATAATCTAGCTCTTTTGACAATTCATTAGCAATTGTTGTTTTTCCTACTGCAGGCCAACCAGAAATGACGATACTATTTCTTATTTTACTTATTTTATTTTTATATAAATTATTCAATATCAAGTCATACTCGGCATAGATGTTCTTGTAATTTTTGCTATGACTCCACTAGTACCTAATGAAGTAAATAGAAACCATCCCCAAAGATAAACTTCGCCGGATACACTACAAAAGCCTTTCTGACTGCCATTTTCATCTAATTGAGTATCTGTCTTTACATTTTCTTCCGAACACATCAACCATGGAATATATAATGGAGAAAGAGCTACTGTTTGACCAAAGATCGAAGGAAAAATCAAGATCCAAAGCAAAAATGAAGGTATCATGTATAATAACATGGGTCTCATTTGCTGTTGTTGCATTTCCATACTCATTTTATTAACGTATTTTTGCTTCTTTTTTAACTCATTTATTTTGATTTTATCTTGTTTTTTGATAGCATTAGTATATTCTTTTCTCCATTCATTAGTTTCTTTCATGACTTTTGATAATCGATCAATGTCAGTAGTTTTTTTTCTTAAAATAGCAAATGCAAAATTTAATCCAATAGCAATCAATGCAGCTATAATCATGGATGATACCATATCAGGGAAAATCGGATTTTTTGTATAAGCTGGCATAAATCCAGGTAACTGCAAAATTAAATTATCGACAATCAAAATTGTCACTTTGTCTCCAAACTAGAAGTAAGCAAATAAAATAATTTCTCAGTACAATCATTAACTTGATCGTCATTATTTTCTAATATCATAAATGGCGCTCCAGATAACACAGAACATGTAGATACCATCATCCTAGACACCTCTAGATCGTTTTGAATAGATTCAACGGATATTATATCTCTATCTCTAGTTTGATCATTTTTTCTTCTAAAATAAACCTCATGCGGTTTTGCTACAAGTAATACTAAATTTGTAGGTTGTAAGATATCCAATAGAGTTTTTGGTAATCCAGGATAATAACCTTCTTTCGTACTAATAAACAAATGAGTATCAATAACTACTATATCATAAGATAATTCTGCAATTTTTTGTGCAGCGATATTCTGTAATTCGCGTTGTTTTTTTAAAGATAATTTTCTTATTTCATCTCTTCCACCTATATTTAATTTACTAGACTCTTGTAACATAATTTTACCAAATTCAGCTATATAGATAGTAAAATTAGTTTTACTTTCTATCGTATCTTTAATTTTTGAAACAACAGTGGTTTTTCCAATTCCTGGAATACCCACTATTATTACACGCTTATTCTTTTCTACCAATTAAAGCCGCCAATTTTGGCATATTAGTATCTACTTTCTCTCTTACAAGCAAATTATAATAATTTACTAATATATCCACCATTAACAAAAGTCCTATACCACCACCAAAAAGACCTAAAACGTCAGAAACCGATGCTAATAATCCAATAGTAACTCCTCCAATAATAGTAACAGATGGTATATATTTATTTAGAACATTTTGTACTGTATTTTGCGAACGTCTGAATCCAGGAATTTGTACATCTGCGTCCAACAAATTCTTTGCAGCAGATTTTGATGAGAGTCCACCCAACTCCACCCATAATTTCCCAAATACAGTAACAATACCAGTAATTAGAATGATATTTATAACTGCACGTAATGGATCTTGAGCCGCTATATCAAGACCTCTAGGAGTAGTAATATAATATAACAATCCACCTGTAGGAGTTTGTGACTGAGTAGGATCAAATTGTGCAAGATAGTTAAATATGGGATTATCATTCTCTGGATTGTAATTCGCCCACAACATCTGCCCCATAAAAACAGCATTCGCAACCAATGCAGTAGTTAATATAACCGGAATATTAGACACATAAAGCAATTTTATAGGGTATACAGCTGTAAAGCCACGGAATTTCGTTGAAACTATAGGAACATCAATATGGATTCCTTGTGTATATACCAATGTAGCAAGAACACCTGCAGTCAATATGAAGATGAATACACTAGGTAATCCCCCGCCTCTAAAGAAAATGTCTGACAAATCTCCAGAAGCTATTGAATCTGCAATAAATGGAAACAATCCAACTATATCACCTGTTGGTCCAACTAGTGGGCTAAAGACACTCCATAAAATAGTTTGAGCTACACCAGCCATAATGAATAAACTAATACCTGATCCAAGACCCCATCCCTTTTGGATAAGTTCATCCAAAAACATTACAATAAGACTCGTAAAAATAAGTTGAAGCATAACTACAGGTACAATATCAGGTGATGCTACTAATGGTCCATAAACTGCAGCACCATACAAACCTCCTTCTGCTATGATAACAATAATAGTGACAATCTTTGTAGCAGATGTGAATAAAGCCCGATCATCAGAATTTTTGAAATTTAGTTTTAACATATCAGAACCCTTTAATAATTGCATTAGCAATCCTGCCGTAACGATTGGACCAATTCCTAATTCTAGGATAGTTCCTTGCTGTGCTGCAAAAATTACACGTGCAAATGCAAGAAAATCAAATTCTGGAGCATCAGTAACACCATATAATGGTATTTGACCCATTACCAAATACGCAAAAAGTGCTATTCCACACCATACAAATTTTTCAGATAATGTAATCTTTTTCTTAGGTTTTTCAACCTGAGGTATGTATCTAGAAATAGATTTTATTGATCTTCTAAGAAATCCTTCATGCTGCACTGTGCTCATTGGTTATTACCTTTCCTCCGGCTGCTTGGATTTTTTCAATTGCTTTTTTTGAAATCTTGTTCACCTTTACGGTTAATGCAGTTTTAAGATTTCCACTTCCTAATAATTTATCATATCCAAGTGTATTCAAATCTAATAACTTTGTATCAGAATCGCTTTTATGTACATTTGTAAAATATAATGAATCTAATTCTTTAATATTTATCCACTTTCTTACAACGTATTTATTTATAGATGTGGTTTGTTCATGACCAAAATGGTCTGGTTCCTCGATAGTGGTTCGCATATAAAAATGCTTATGCTTTCCGGCTTGTCCTACGCCACCTCTAGAACCCGAAGATCTATGTTGACCAACCTGTCCCCAACCACAGAATCTACTTCCTCTTTGTTTTCTACTTTTCCTGAATCTCGTAGCCATAATATTTCAACTTTTTTTATTAAACAGGGTTACATTACCAAAGTAACCTATTCTTGCATAAGTGAATAATTGCAGTATTTATATCATTCTCCTTACAAGATCTATAAGTTCATTATTATTTCCAAGAATACCATTTTGAGAATATTGTGTTTTAGTTTTTCGTTTAAATCCACCTATCGGAGGATTTAAGGAAAACCATGGTTTAATTCCTTTGATATTAGATAAACTCATATTATTTTTATATATAGAACTTGCCATATTCTCTATAGAATCATAGCCAGAAAAAGAATTGTCCATAGTAAGAGATTTTGACATCGTTTGTTTTCCCTTCTTCTCTAATAATTCTTTAATTATTGAATTATCATCTATTGATTTCCATGCTACCATATCCTTCACCTTCCTAAGCATACCCAATGTTTGTGTGTCCTCTTTCAAGATTGTAGCGTTGAATTTTTTTCTTAAATTCATACTATCTAATGTTTTATTTGCCCAAAAAGGAATATTTATTATTCCACGTATTCGTACAACCAAGTAAACCAAATCTTCATTACCCCGCGATATATGTACTCCGTAAAGCATTAAAAATAGCTTTGGTAGTTGATGCCATAGTACTAGTAGAACCAAATGATTTTGTCCATACATCCTTTAAACCAGCCATTTTAAGTAAAGTTCTAATGTTTTCCCCTGCAACTAAGCCCAATCCACGTGGACCAGGAAGAATTTCAATGGTAACACTTCCACCTTTGCCACGTACTTTAAATGGAATAGAATGACGTTGGTTGCATCTACATTCCCAACTTCCACAACTAAGCTTTATTGGAATCACATTTAGATATGCAGAATTAATAGCTTTATCGATAGCATTTCGCATTTGCGATGCTTTACCTTTCCCAATACCGAACCAACCATTTTCATTCCCAACTGCAACTAAAGCATTAAAACGTGTCATCTCACCTGCATCGGTTTGTTTTTGAACTATGCTGACATGGACAACTTGACTTTTAATGTCTGGTAACAACTGTTTGACAATTTCTGACTCTTGAATACGCATTCCATTTTCAAAAACTTGGTCCATAGATGTAATTTTACCACTAGCTACCATCAAACCTAATTCAGTTCTCGGTTTCCATTCTACTGATGGTTTATCTTGTCTCATAGATTGGTGACTCAATTAGTATTATCCTCCATTACTAGATCTTTTTTCGGTTTAATATTATCTTCGGATTCTTTTCCAATAGTTTTTTCAGATTTTGTAGATGTCTTGTTACTGTTGAGCTTTGAAAAATCAGTTTTATCAATGATT
>JBNAIF010000083.1:0-7692 GCA_050043595.1 Nitrososphaeraceae archaeon
CAACATCATATTCGACTCCAACGTTATTGATCTGTTCTAATTTTTTTATTGTCTTTTGTAAATTACTTAAATCTGTAACAATACCATAATAATCTCTGATTCTTTCTATTGTGGTATCATAATGCTTGTTTATTCCAGAAGCAGTAGCATCTGAAATTAATATGACATCATAGCCAATATTAAATCCATCTCTTAAAGAAGTCTCTACACAAATAGAAGTATCTATTCCACAAAATATGAGTGTATTTATTTTCAAGGTATTTAGCCACATTCTTAATTCTGTATCTTGAAATGCAGAATCACGTCTTTTTATTATTATATGATCTTCTTCTTTTGGTTTAATTTCATCAATTGTTTGTGCATCCCATGTCCCCCTGACACAAATTTGTATGTTCTTATTTTGCAGTCTTTCTTCTCTTGTTCTTGGAAGAATATTATGTACATTTAGCAACAAATCGATCCCGCTAGGTTCACGTACTGCTTCAGTATAAAAAATTGGAATATTCTCTTTTCTACAAAAACTAATTAATTTCTTAATTTTAGGAATTATTTTTTGATAATTTTTTATATTCATTCCTAATTGGTCGTATGAACCTCCATTACTAACAAAACCATTTTGCATATCAACTACCATAAGGCCAAAATTAACTGTATTTCTACCAATCTTTACTTGTAGCATAAATAAGGGTATAATATCTTAAGATTATTATAATTATTGATAATTGCTTATTTTTTATCTAAAACAGATACACAGAAAATTTCCAAAGTGCTATCTATTTCTGGATAAAGCAAAACAACACTATAAATCAAAAAAAGTACTGGAATATTTTAATGAAAATAAAGATACATTAATTCCAGTATATCAACCAACAGCATCACCTGAATTTATGGTACTGGAAAAGATATGGAATATAGCCAAAAACGATTTGTTAGTTCTACAATACTATTCATCATTTACTGATTTCAAAAATAAAATATCTGAATATTTCAGAACAAAAAGATTCAATCTAGATATGAAAAACTATCTTATTGGAAGTGAGTAAGCGTAGTTATCTTAATTGGTATAGGTTCGCTAATAGCAACATTTGTATACAAGAAGAATCTCTTTGGACCATTAGAAATAAGAACAGCTAAGCTTTTTCATACCTCTTCCTATGGCTGTATCTTCTTAGCATGTAAAGAAGAACATCGTAATGCAAAAAAATGACGATACACTAATTCTAATATGTATTATTTTGTATTCTAGACTCGATCAATAATTGCAATATTAATAGTTCGTTCTTCATATACTTGTCAGCAGATGACAAGTATTACTTTGAGTAAATGATTTTTATTACTCTTTATTAATTTATTATTAAGTTACCAGATGAAAAATATTAATCAAGATAAATTATTAGAAAACGCTAAAAAAGTATTAGAAGATAACTGGAATGGAAAGTTTACAATTCCTTCTGCTACCCTTTATCCTCATCAATGGAGCTGGGATTCTTGTTTTCATGCAATTGGAAATTCATATTATAAGCCAGAAAGAGCAATACAAGAGTTAGAATATTTGTTTGATGCTCAATGGAAAAATGGTATGATACCACATATTGTTTTCAATTCAGAAGAAAAAACGTATTTTCCTGCTGCTGATTTTTATCAAGTAACAAGATCACCCAACGCACCAACACATGTAGGTACTTCAGGATTAACCCAGCCTTCAGTTCATGCAATTGCTTGCTATTATGTATATCAAAATCATCCTAACAAAGATGAAGGAAAAGAGTTTTTAAGGAAATCATTCAAACATTTAAAGGATTTTCATAGATATTTGCTTACTGAAAGAGATCCAGAAAGTTCAGGGTTAGTTACATTGTTTCATCCATGGGAATCTGGTACCGATAATTCCCCTATTTGGGACGATGCTTTTTCTAGAATAAAAGTAAAAGACCTACCAGAATTTACGAGATTAGATATTGCAGCGGTTGACAATCGAAATGATATGAGACCAGATAATGACACATATAATAAATTTATCTATTTGTTAGAAATTATGAAAAAATATAACTACGATGATAATTTAGTTTATGAAAATACTCCGTTTAAAATAAAAGATGTTTTATTTAGTAGTATTTTATATGTTGCTAATAAATATCTTCTTAAAATAGCAAATATTATTGATGAAGATACTATAGAAATAAATGAATGGATAAAGAAAACTGAACGTAATTTTTATCGCTATTTTTTACCACTAGACCACGTAAAATTAGGTCATCATGAAGATAATTTATTTTATGATTATGACCTAGTCAAAAAAGATTGGATTAGAAAAAAAACTGTTAATTCATTAATTCCAATTTATACAGGATTATTATCTTTGAAAGAAGTAGATATGATGATAAACTGGATAGATCATGCACATTTTTGTGGAGCAGTAGACTTTTGTCATGTTCCAGAAATTCCAAGCACTGATTTAAGCGAAGCATACTTCCAACAAAATACTTATTGGAGGGGACCAGTTTGGTTAAATACTAATTGGATGATTTGGCTGGGTTTACTTAAACATGGTTATATTGAGAAAGCAAAATCTCTTAAAAATGGTATGTTTGAATTAGCCCAGAATCATGGGTTTAGAGAATATTTTAATCCATTTAGTGGAGAAGGGCTAGGAGGCAAAAAATTTTCTTGGACAGCAGCACTAATAATTGATATGTGTCTTAATAAAGGAACATTTATACCACCAGATTAGGTATATCTATATACAACATATTTCATATTTTTATGAATACTTTATATTATACAGAACAAACACTTTGAAATTCTGTAATAATTTGTACAAATATTTTTAAAATATATTAAATAAAATAACATAATAGCGATTCTAATATGAGTGCGCTATGAATATTAAATGAAGAATATTTAAAGATAGTCTAATTTATGAAGAACAAGGAAAAATCACTGACACAAATGTCTTGAATGCAGAAGACAGAATAGAACATTTTGTAATATCAAATAGGATGTTCAATGGAATTAATTTGACAAACAGAAATTTTTCAGGTTTTTCCTGAATGAAATAATGTATAGAATGGTGAAGATCAATCTATAATCATTACAGCTGAAGACAGAAAATCTGCAAGTTTAAAGGGATATGAATGGATAATCTGGACAACTCTGGAATAATGAAAATAAAAGGAATATTTTATAGAACATCAAGTCCAGAGCTTTCTTAATAACACTATATGACTGTTGAATATGAAATTGATCAATCAGAAAATACTCATAAAAAGGTTTGAAAATGTAGTTCCATCTTTTTTTAATCCAAACTATTCAAGAACCATTTTCAACATTTGTTTGGATCTTACTACACATATTATTTTGATATCTAGAAAATGAAACTTTTTTGTTGATTTGTAGTGTTTATAATTACCAATATGGTTGCAATGCGTTTTTGCAGCTCGAAAAAATATGGTATAGATTTTGTACAAAATACACATAAAAACAAAAAATTACCATATTATTCTTTACAAAATATAAAAATACAAAACCGAATTGATTTTAACCTTTATACATGATCAGAAATAATAGTAAATGATATTTTATTTAAGATTTTTTATTATTTATAACATTTATTTTGAATGCATTTAATTGATAGCCTTCCACATCTTCACTTTCTCCATCCCAAGTCGCTGTTGCTATAAGAGTATAATTTCCTTCTTCCATATCTATTGTATTCTTATCATTTGAATTGCTTAGATTAAATTCCTCATTTTTAATTATTTGAGCAGCTTCATTATTTTTATATGCGGTAACACCAAGGTAAGATGGTTTAATTATTTTTGGGTAATTTATTATTTTAAACTCAATATCTGAACCATTTACGACAGTAATTATCTCTGCATCAATATTGCTTATGTTGAAGTTAGGAGTATTAAAATTTGAGAAAGAATCGTCGCCACGGTAAATATAGAATATTGATTTTCCATCATATGTTTGATTGTCATAAACCATTTGAATTTCTGCTGGTAACACATCAGAAATTAAATTGTTATCTAATCCAATTTTTACTAATGAATATTGATTAAAATTGTTATTGTATTCTGATAATCCCGATGACGAATAAGATTCTCCAAAAAACGTAAAAATAATTAAAAACAAAGGTATTGCTAGAATGGGATATCTAACTTTTTTGATAACGATATTATTATTGATAAAATTCACTTTGCTCACAATTACATCTCTAGTAAAATATTTAAATATTAACACTAAATTATTAAGAAATATTTTCGTCATTTCAGAATAAATACCGATAACTGTACAAAAATGGCAGTCTAATTGATGTAATAGATGTAGTCGTGAGGATTGTTTTATATGATTATGAAGATTGAATTTTTTATAGAAGCACAAATTTTAGATTATTCAAAAAGTAAAATAAAGTTTTTTGACTAATCTACTCCCAAACTAAGCGCTATTTTAAAGCAGAGTGTATCAGTCCATATATCGGATCCTTTTAATTTATCTCTCCATTCATTATCGGTTAAATCTGCACAGTGTTAAGATACTGCATCAAAGTATGTTTTTATTATTCGATATTCGTTTGGAGGAACTATGTCTTTTGTGATATCAGTAAAATTAATAGTTTGTAATGTACTCTTTGTATTATTTACAAGATCATCAATATACTCTTTCTGCAACACAATATGATCTCGATTAGCAATATTTTCATAGCCTGGAACGAATACATCAAAATCATAATCTAATATTTTATCATATCCTTTGATATATGCAGGAACGTCTTCAGTTACTGCCAAATGAGTCCAAGGTATCCAACCTGGATGTACATGATCAACTAACATCAAGACCTTTTGTTCTGTCTCATAGACAAATATTTTACCTCTGATGCATTGGTCCATAATATGATAGTTCTAAAGTTTTATCCCCTATTTGTAAAGTATGATTATTTGAGAATGTTTCAGTAGGAATTGGTCTGTCGGAATCATTCGTTGTAACAAGTTTTGATATGTTTCGTCGTGTGCTATTATTGTAATATTATTTGGAAATAAGTTTGCAGCACCAATATGATCTTTATGCGAATGACTATATTAAATGAGTTATTGGTTCATCGGTTATTTCGTATATTGCATTAAAAATATTTGTACCCATACTTGGAGGATAATCTACTACTATTACTCCTTCACCGGTAGTTATTGCCATGATTTGATATTCGCCGTCATGAATTCGATAGATACCATCTTTTATAGGTTCTACAAGATATTCTTTATTTGGATCAATTATAACATCTTCTACAATAGTAGTATCGTTAGTTTCTGTATTTATATTGTGAAAAGTTCCTATATAGAATAACATTACAAATGCAATAGTGAACGATATAAATATGATGTGAAGATTATTGTATTTTTTACTATATAAAAAATAGTAGTCATATTATATTTAATTATATAATATACATATAAAAATATTAAAAGGTAGAAAATTCTATAATGTTGTTTATGAAAAAAATATTATCATTAGTGACAGTAGCTGGAATTAGTTCTGTGTTAATGTATTCAAGTTTTGTTGATGCATAAAAAAATATGACATTTGAATGAGTCAATTAAATTCTTTGCATTTCAACATACACAATCTGGTTCAATTTCAGGGATTAATACTTATTCTTATTCTTTATAATTGAATTCTATATCAGACAAGACTATTTTATTTTATGACATACTAGATAGAATATTTGGTACATTAAATTTTGTAGGTAATTGGTCAACAGGACAAGATAGTTTTACAATTGAATAACAATTAAGTTACTAATAAAATAATTTTATTTTTTCATTTTATGCAAAATAACATAATCATATCAACATTTCAAATATAATAATTCAAAATGGATAAACCATGGAAAACTACAAACCGATCGTGAGTAATGTCGATAATGATACAAAAGAAGAAATAATAAAAGTGTCTCTTTTATTTTTGAAAAAATAAAAATTAAAAGATATTTACGCTATCATGTCTCGGGAACTATAGGCTGAACATCATCAGCTCCTTCCATGTGTGGTATATTTCTTTCCAGATTGATAGTTACTTCAGATGTTGCATCAAGTGGTGGGAATAGGTTATTGATTGCTTGCTCAAATCCTGAACCTTTTGGAGCAATAACTCCTACTTCATTTGCATACTCATCATATGCAGTTTTCATTTTTTGAACAATATCTGGATGTTCATCTGCTAAATCAATATTTTCTCCAGGATCATTTGCAATATTGAATAGCCTCCATTTTTCTGGTTCTGTTGGAACTGTTAGACCTTTCCAATCACCTATACGTACACTAGTACCATTGAAAAGTTCCATAGCAATTGGTTCATCTTCACTATATACTCTATCTGTTGTTCCATTGATAAGTGGTTTAAGAGATTTTCCCATAATTGGATGAATTTCTTTTCCGTTGTATGTAGAACCAGGATAAGTTACTCCAGCATAATCTCGAATAGTAGGAGATATGTCATTGACAAAAACATAACTCTTTATCATGTTATTAGTTGTACTTGATACGTTACCTGTAGTCATATTTGATGATGTTGATTCTGGCAATTGTGGTTCCTTCATCAACAGTGGTACTTTGGTTCCACCTTCATACATTGTTGTTTTAAATCCAGAAAGGGGAGAAATAGAATAGTAAGAACCCCATGCACCATAGTTTACATCAGAATCTGGATTGCCTAGATTTGCAACAGTATTGTTGATTCTATTCATCATTTCTCTCCCTTCCTCTAAATCAACTCCACTAGCATATTTGAATTGAAGAATCTCAAATGGTTCACTACTACCGTTATCACTAGTAAATATTATCATTGTATTATCATATTCTCCTATATCTTTAAGATACTGTATCATTTTTCCAATATTTTTATCCATATCTTCAATCATTGCTAAATGTACTGCCATTACTTTTGCAGCAAATTCTTTTTGGTCTTCAGAAAGAGAATCCCATTTTTGATTTGGTGGTATTCTATCAGGTAATGTTATATTTTCGTTCCAAAATCCCATATTTTTTGTTTTTCAAATCTTTGGTCTCTTACTTGATCCCATCCCATATTACTATACATTTCATTATACTTTTCTATATTATCAGTAGGAGCTTGAAATGGAGTATGGGCTACTTGAAATGAAAGATACATAAAAAGTGGTTGACCATCTGAATATGTGCTATTTACATATTCTATTAATTTATTTGTGTACAATTCATTAGAATATACAGTGTTGTTTCCTGGTCTTTCAACTACTTGACCGTTTTCCATAAATATAACTGGCCAACCAGGAACATATTCTCTATCGTTAAAGTGATTTGCCCCATCACCAAGTAATGTAAAACTTTTTTCAAATCCTCTATCATGAGGTGAAGTTCCAGATTGGCTTGCTTGACCCACAAGATGCCATTTTCCAGATAATAATGTATGATATCCTGAATCACGTAAAAGTTCTGCAACTGTTACAACTCTGTCATTTATATAGGTCTCACATCCAAGTTGCCCTCTTTGGTTATCCGCTATGATATCTCAAACAGAATTTAATAAAGAAGTTTCAAACTGGAGTAAAACAGCAAAACATCCACAGACAGATATGTATTTTGTGGATATGATATACCAACCAATGCTTGAATTGTTGAACTTGCTTAAACTTAATGACTTTAAAGTATTCATAGT
>JBNAIF010000084.1:0-7947 GCA_050043595.1 Nitrososphaeraceae archaeon
AGTTCCTCCTATTGTGAATTGAGTTGATGTACCAAAAGTGCCGTCACCATTACCCAAAAATACAGAGATCTCGTCCGTGTTAAAGTTAGCAGTAACTATATCTAAATTAGTGTCTGCGTTAAAGAAGCCAACTGCAACAGATTCTGGTGAAGGATTACTTCCTCCAACTGTAAATTGAGTTGATGTACCAAAAGTGCCGTCACCATTACCCAAAAATACAGAGATCTCGTTAGAGAAAAAGTTAGCAGTAACTATATCTAAATTAGTGTCTTCGTTAAAGAAGCCAACTGCAACAGAGGCTGGATCAGGACTACTTCCTCCTATTGTGAATTGAGTTGATGTACCAAAAGTGCCGTCACCATTACCCAAAAATACAGAGATCTCGTTAGAGAAAAAGTTAGCAGTAACTATATCCTGTACTCTAGGAAAAACTACATTATTCATATTACATGATAGAGGATCACCATCACCTATTGCAGTACCCATACATTCTTCACTTAATTCAGAACAGATAAAGAGATCATCAGAACCAAATTCAGGAAGATTACGTCCTGCTTCAAATTGTAATGTTATGTCAGTACATCTCTCAAATCCAGTAACAAAGTCTTTTTCCATTATAGAATACTGACCATCTTGTAATGTTACATTGACAGGAGTCTGAGATTCTAAAAAGAAATTTGGATTAGTATTATTTCCCAAAGCCATGATTTTAGCATCTGGAATATTATCACAAACTTGTTGTCCTACTCTATCAGCATCACAGTCTGTAGTCTTGTTTACTGTTATTGTTTGGGTTTGGGTAATAGTTCCACATAATCTTTCATCTGTAACTAAAGCACCTGCATTTACAGTTTCTTGTCCACAAACAACTACTCCTGAAGTATTACAAAGAGTTGGATTAGTAACAAATAATGGACCATCTGTATTTGTATTCCAATTATTGGATACTGCTAATGGTGAATCTTCAGAACATTCTACTACAGCTGAAGTTTGACAGATATTTGTATCTAATACAGTTATATCTGAACCTGCTATACCTAAAGATATAGACAGTGGATCATCATCTACACATGTCGTTGTAAACGGAGTAACAACATCTAGATTACATAGTTGTTGTTCCATTCCTTCCATTACATAAAAACCATCAAATATTGTTCCATCTTCACATTTTACGGTGTCTGTTGGAACATTACATAGAGATTCGTCAGTGACTATTGCGCCTTCACCTAGTACTGTACCTGCTTCACATTCTGCAAATGGTAGTTGACATATTGCACTATCTACTACTTCAACCTCTTCAGTTACACCAAGTCCTAATGCTACACCTACTGGAGTAGTATTGTCACATGTTGGATATACTATGTTACATTGTTGAGGAGAATTCATTACGTATACACCTGGTAAGTCTGTTGGTGTGTTATCAGGATTTAGTGCTGGACATTTTATAGCATCTGTTGGTGCATCACATAATCTTACGTCAGTTACAATTGCACCAGACATAGGGTTGTTATTATCTATAGGACACATCACTACTGGTGGTACTTGAAGATCACATGTAGCTGCATCTTCTGAAGCAACAATTACACCTTCTAAGACGCTACCGACATCACATTGGACTACATCTTCAACTAGTGCATTACACAACTGTGAGTTTGTAACTAGTGCACCTTCACCTAAGGTACTGCCTGCTGGACAGTCAAAAAGTTGTACTGCTTCTGGAACTGACAATGCACATAATGCATCATCTACTACTTGTACTGTTTGTCCTGGACTAAGGCCTAATGCCATACCTAATGGAGTAAATTCATCACAAGATTCATAAACTATTTTACATTGTGTTTCTGGGTTCATTACGTATACACCTGGTAAGTCAGAATTGTTTGGACATTTATTGTTGTTATTTGGTGCTTGACACAATAATTCATCTGTTACAATAGCACCTTCCATTTGAGTACTAAGATCACATTGGAATAATTCAATTTCAGGAGGTACATTTAAAGTACAGAGAACAGGATCTGCTACTTTTACTGGTTGGTCACCTAATGCCATACCTAATGGAGTTCCTGCTTCACATGTTGCAAAGATGTTACAGTCTGATGCTGTATCCATTACATATACTCCCTGTAAGTCAGTTTCGGCTGGACATTTATTAGCGTCATTTGGTGCTTGACACAATAGAAGATCAGTTACTACTGCACCTGCCATTGGAGTATCAAGAGGACATGTGAATACTTCAGTTTCTGGTGGAATTACAAGATTACAAAGTTCTGAATCAATTACATCTACTGGTGTATTACCTAATGCAGTACCTAATGGAGAATTAGCAGCACATGTTTCAAACAAATTACAACTACTTTCTGTATTTACAGTTAACATTCCTGCAAGATCAGTTGTTGGTCCACAAACTGAAACTTCATCTAAAACAGTATTACATGTTGCTTCATCTTCAACTACAAAGCCTGCAAAGAAGCTTGGTGGTCCACATACTGTCATTCCTGGAACATTTAACTGGCAAAGTTGGATATCAGCTACTTTTATTGGTTCAAGTCCACCTAATGCTAAACCTAATGGTGAATCAGCATCACATTGAGCGAATATATTACATTGCTCTTGATTCATTGCTAAAACGCCTGGCATATCAGTGTCTGGACCACATTTTTGAGCCATTGTTTCTGTTTCTATTTTACAAATATCAAGATCCATAACATAAACACCATCTAATGTTGTACCAAATGGACATTTAAGAGGACATTGAGTTCTGTCATCTACTACAATTCCATTATCACAGACAAATAATTTATCATCAAATCGTTCTATTTCAGCAAACGATGATTTTTTGTACTTGTTTTTCTCTATAGAATAGTCATCTTCATAATTATATTGATTTAATAAATTATCATTATAATAATGTGGAGAATCATTTACTGCTGCTGAAACCATAAACATATTATTACTAAATGTTGATGACCCAATAATCAAAAATCCAATAAATACAGAATAAAATAAGGATATACTAACTGTCTTTTTCCTTTTCAATATCTTTTAAATAATTTTATTATTTTTATAGAATTAGTCTAAATTTTTAATGAAAATAATATATAATTTCTTATTATTATAATCAAATTATTGATTACTATTAACATTTTTTAATATAAAAAAATAGTATTATTTTATTGTTAAAAATTATTAATTCGTTCTACAAATATAAAATAAAATTAAGATTTCCATTATTCATAAAGTAAATCATTAAATTTAGTATTTTATAGTAGAATCCACATTTGATGAATGTAGATTCTAGTCCCATCCCCTAAGTTCAATTAACTTTATGATTCTGATTTACATAATGAATATTGCAAGATTTTTGATAAAATTTGTTTTAAGAAAAACATTATTATATTATGTTATCGATCATAATTACAAGCAACACTGGAAGCCCTCAAAGTTTTCCAATTTAGTTGCAGAGTCCATTTAGTTGATAATTAGAGTTATGAATAACCTATTCTCAAAAAAAATAAACTGATTTTTAAAGTTAATCCAACGTAATCTAAAAAAATATAGAAAAAGATTATTCTGAATCTTTATGCAGATTTTTGTACAAGACTTTTCATAGTAATATATAGTAGAGATCTTTCTACAAGATATGAAGTAGAGAATGATAGTAGAGATTGTTCCTACCAATCTCATAAATAGAATGTTCTACTTTTGTTAGTATGTCCAAAAGTAACATTGGAGTATTTAGTGCTTTAATGTTTGGTGTAATGATGTTGCTTATTCCTGCAACTTCAATAGCAAGTGCACAAGAATATGAAAATAGATATGGAAAAGTAAGCGACGTCTATTACGGAGATGACGATAAGTACGTCCATGAAGAATACTATTATCCCCCAAAAGACAAAAAGAAAGAACCGCCTATGTTGCTTGTAAAGAAAGATGTGTTGTATTGTGATGCATTCAATGATATGAGTGATGATGATTGTTTTGAACCCATCCCAGGACCTGACAGTGAAAGATATGTACAAGAATGTACTGATGATAATGCAGTATGTAATAACATAAATGAAGAAGCATTTGATATCATTGTAACCGATGACATAGAATTTCCAGGTTCTGAAGAAGGAACAAAACTCATCTTTAATGGACAAAGATTTATGGTTACTGAAGAAATGCAACAAAATGAATTTATTAATTCGCAATGTCAAGAAGCAGGATTTGATGGTGGTTTTGTATTTCCATTTGGAACAGGTGGATCGGCGATATTTATCTGTACGTTAAATGAAGGTGAATGTTCTGGTATTATTCACGATGGTGAACTAAAAGAATGTACTGTTAAAAACTATGCAGTTGGGGTTGGAGTATAATTGATTTCTAAAAAGTAAAAATAAACACCATCTCATTTTATTTTCATAAATTTCGTTTGTTATACTTAAATTTATTTTAATATTAACAAATTACAAAAACTTATTATATTATGTTACCGATTACAATTACATGCAATACTTGAAACCTTAATATCTCTAGATTTTATGGTTATCTAAGCAATAATGACAGTTACTAAAATCATAAATATATGAGATAAAAAATGATGAATATTTTAATATGTTTAAGTCCAAACTTACTACAAACATAGAATCCATACTTATTAGATGTAAGTGCCAATCACAACGTACAGTTCAATTAATAAAATATGGAAAATGTTATTGAGATATTTTATTGATGCATCTTATCGCGTTCAATATTATTTACAATTAAATTCATAAAATCCATATGATATTTATATTATGTAAAATATATTAATTTATTTTATAGTTATTGTTAATATATCGTATATTTGATTTACTAAATAAATTATCACAAAAATTTTATGTACTTATTAATTATTATTAATAATATTAATAATAATTAATATTAAAAAGACTTAAATATATTAATTATTATTAAGGTATGCGTTGAATATTAATAACTTGTTTATTTTTGCTCTCATCACTATAGGATTAGTTGTGATAGCAAAAACAGAATACTCATATCAAAGTGAGCAAAATATTTCCGAACAAATGAATAATTTAACCCAACCGAAGTTGAAAATTAGTACGTCTTTTTTTCCATATTATGATGTAGTTTCACAAATTGTTGGTGACAAAGCAGAACTTAAATCAGTAATACCATTTGGATCAGAACCACATGATTGGGAACCATTGCCAAGTTCTATTAAATTAATTCAAGAATCTGACATAATTGTATATAATGGTGTTGGTTTTGATTCTTGGATAGAGGATATTTTATCCGAATCAAATGGTAATAATAATACCATTTCAATTGATATTAGTGATGGTTTAAAACTATTAGAACTTTCTGAAGATGAACATCATGATGAACATAAAGAATATTCAGGATATGATCCACATGTATGGTTAGATCCAATACTTATGAAAGCACAAGCAGAATTAATTAACAAAAGTATTTCCAAACTCGATCCAATTAATTCTAAATATTATTCAAATAATACTGTTGTTTTACTAGACAAATTAGATTCCTTAGATCAGTATGCAAAAACATCATTTTCGAATTGTAAACTTGATGAGTTTATACCGTTTCATGATGCTTATTCATATTTCACAGAACGATATAACTTAACTGCACATCCTATACACGGATTAGCACCGGAAGGTGAAATATTACCTCAAAATATAGAACAAGTTATCAATATTACTAATGAACTAGGAATTACTACCTTATTCTCTGAAGATCTTGTGGATCCTAGATTAATTAATACTCTCGCACAAGAAATACCTAATAGTCAAGTATTGTTATTGAGTCCATTAGAAGGCATTTTGCCTGAAGAATACGATAATGGTATAGGATATTTGGAAAAAATGAAACAAAATGTAGATAACTTAAAAATAGGTCTAAAATGCAGCTAACTCTATAAAAATTTATTTATTAACTACTTTTTTTCATGATGAATAATTGTTGACATGTTTTGGATATTATGTGTGAGTTAAGTATTGATAATCTTAACATCTCATTTACAGAGCATTTAAAAGTTAATCTTAATACCATAACAATGATAAAAAAGACTGTTATAATACCAGAATTTCATGAAGACGAAGATGAAAGATCTTTTCTTCCGCATATAATAAAAATAGAAACTGGTGATACAGTTAGATGGATAAATAAAGATAAAGAATCGCATTTTTTGTTTTTCTTTAACATTGATGAGACAAAACCCAAAAACATCAAATTGCTTTATGATTTTCATATAAATCCAGGACAATCCAAGGAACTACGATTTAATTATGAATTTAATCGCATAGATTGTATTTGTAAAAATCATAAAAATGAAATACATAGTGTTATTATTTTTAAAAAAAATACTGAAATGACAAATACAGAGAGATTGCAATATTTAAACAGGAAATTCGATATTATTCCTCCTGATCTCTATAAACATTTAGATGGAAACAAATAATATAGTGGAAAAATTTTTTGAATAGAAAACAACCTATTAAATATAACATTTACACTAAAAAAAACATTGCAAAATTCTTCGATCCGTTTGTATTTAGTAACTTAAATGATATTTTTCTCGATTCAGTTAACCGAATAAAATTAGTTCTTGTATTTTGGGATATTAGTTCTTTTTCAGATTTCTGTCAAGAACAAAAAGAAAATGATTCAATAATAATGTATTTATTAAGAAATTTTTATGATTTATCTTCGAGAATTATTAAAGATCATAATGGAATTATAGACAAGTTCATAGGTGATGGCATATTTGCGTACTTTGGATACCAAACTTCCGATTTAAATCAAGCTGCTTGTGATGCAGTTCATACAGCATTGATATTAAGGGAAGAATTTAGACAAATAAAAAAAAATAGTGTGAACGAATTACTTAAAATAGATGGTACTGTTTCAAAAGTACCAATAGATTTAAAATGTGCTATTCATGTTGGTGAAGTTTTATTTGGATGCTGGAAATCTGCATATCGAACCCAGGTCACTTCTGTAGGGGATGAAGTAAATTTTTGTAGCAGATTAGAAGGAATATCTAAAAAGGATCAAATTATTGTTTCTACAAAATTTAATAATATTATAACAAAAAAGTTTAAAACAGAACGATTTTTACTTCCTGCAAAATTACAAACTCACGATAGAGTTAAATATGCATACAAAGTTATCTCAACAAAATAAAATTGATTGTAGTATTAACATTTTTTATTGTAATAAATTTATCGCAATAAATCTTTAAATAATGTTCTTTTGATTTTATAACAACTTTCAAATTACTTTATGAATCAAATTCTTTTGAATTTCAGTACATGTTAATTTTTTTACACCAACTACTTTTTTTCATATTCCAAACTACTGTACAAGATCCCACTAAAATAACACTTATTATCTGATTACTGGAGTTTTCTCCAAAATTTTCAAATCTAAATCATTGAAATATTTTAAATATTTGATTATAGAACCCACATTTGATGAATGTAGGTTCGATTCCTATTCCTTGTGAATAGTTGATTCTAATTTTTATGATTCTAGTTTTATCGTAATTTTTGATAAAATTCATTTAGAGAAAAACTTATTATATTATGTTACTGATTCCAATTGCATGCAACACTGGAAGCCCTCAAATTTTTCCAATTTAGTTGTAGAACCCATTTAGTTAATTAATCAAACAGATATGAATTACCCATTTTAAAGATGAAAAATAAAATTGATTTGTAAAAGTTGAACAAAAGTAATCAAAGAAAACAAGACATTGAAAAAGATTATTTTGAATATTTCAATAGAGATTTGTACAATACAGTTAATAGAAAATTGGAAAAGTGAACGAATGGAATAAGAGATTAGAAAATTGTATTAGAAGAAAGAACCCAAAAGCATAAGAAAATACTGCAACATTATTATTAACAAGTGTGCTAGAATTGGAAGCAGCCAAAGAAA
>JBNAIF010000085.1:0-4034 GCA_050043595.1 Nitrososphaeraceae archaeon
CTGATACCAATCCTCCAAAACCTGCACCTAAAATTAAGATCTTTTTTATGGTAGTCACTTAATGGTAATGGTTATATCGCTTGTATATTTGTATATTGATTGTTTGATTTAATGACTTGGATATTTAGTGATATTACTAGATGAAGAGAAGCTCAGTTGTGTTGATTGTCTTATTCTTGTTTAACTAGTGTACTAGACTAGGCACAATTCCGCAAAGATTGATCTTAAGAATTTGACATATCATATTCATTTTTTGCAATTTATTAAATTAGTAAAGTAATAAAAAATAAACTTAAGCATTTATGAAAAATAGCAATTTCATGTTATTTTCCTCCTACTGCGTTATTTTTCATTGTATTAATTTGACTTATTAGGTTACTTATTGTATCGCCAACTTGGGTCACATCTATTAAAAGAGTTGATGTTCCAAAATTAATTAAATCGATAGATGTAGTAGTATTCAACAATACAAAATTATACTTTAACTTTGAACCTTGTTCATAAACTGGATTGTATAACTCTATAATAATTTCCTCCTGTTTTCCTTCTAATTCATCTATAATTAGTATCGCATTTGGAGGATCTACACCAAAACTATCTTCTCCTGAAGACCAATTGCCGATAAATTCTGATGTACTTTCAGAGGTAACAATTCTATCTGGTCTGTCAGAAAACAATATCGTCTTTTCTGACACATCATTCAACTCTAAAGAATAGGCAGTTTCATTGATCTCAGATATTGTTCCAGAAGGCGCATGTTGAATTGCAAAGAATTTAGGTGCGTCTGAATCTGTCATATTTTCTTGCGTATATGCTGAACCAACTGCCATCATTAATACTGGAACTATTGCTAACAAAAGAAAATATTTCATTAAATATCATCTAAAAAAGTTTCTAATAATATTTGCTCCATCTTTGAAAATAAAAATAAAAAAAAGAAATGATATTTATTTTTTTTTACATCACTTATTTCTATACTAACTTATTCTTCATCTTCTGGAACGGTGAATATACTTCCAGAATGGATAAAGTTCTTCACAGTACATTCTTTGACTTCACCTGGATATATTTCTCCTTCACAATCTCCTTCATATAATATACATATGTCATAGAAAACAATCATGTCTTCGGATACTACTTTATCAAAATCAATCCTGTCTGCAAAGTCAACAGCAGAACAATCGCTACCCTGATTATTTATGGTCTCATCTATTTCATCTTCTGCTACTATGAAGTTGATTTTTGTAAGGTCTGCTGGAGTTGGTACTGTAGAAGATAGATCTCCTGATATTGCTACATCTTTGAATACGGCGACTGCAAAGTCTGATTCATCTATACCTGGACAATCAACTATATCACATGATACATATTGATCGCTGTCGGGTGGGGCTGGAAAATCAATGTTTTCATTAAAGTCACATTCAAAAAATGGAGTTTCTTCAGTTACATTTACTATGTTCTCACATACAAACAATTCTTTTGTAGTTTCTACTATGGCTGGTTTCTTTTTGTAGGAGTCATCATAATAATTATCTTCTATGTAATGTCTTTCTTTGTCATAATATCTGTCGTATTTTTTTTCTGATGCATAAATATCTGCTAACGATGCTGGAACCAACATCATCATTGTTGCAAACATCAATACACCAAAAATTCCAATTTTAGTTTTATTAGACATGCTAACTAAAGTAGAACATTCTATTTATGAGGTTAGTCAGAACATTCTCTACTTTGTTTCTTCTAGAAGGATCTCTATTTTATCTTACTATAAAAAATCTTGTAAAAATATCTATAGAAAAATTTAGAATACCAAATATAGTATTTTCTAACTAGAATAAATTAAAAAAAGAAAAGAAGATGTTAATTTTTTAGGTTATTTGCTAATTCTATTACTTATTATGCCTAGCATTCTTCGATAATAAATCTTGTTTCAAAAAGACATGCTCCAAATCATCAATCTTCCCATGGTGGAACTCCACCAGGACCAATAGCATCTATCACTATTGTTGTTTGTCCGAACTTCTTTTGCAATTCTATTGATGTTGCATTATCTGGAATTATATCATATTTTAATACCTTTTTATCATAATCATATAAAGGATTAAACAATTCTGCTATTGCAATATCTTGTTGTTCTTGTTTGTCTTCTACTACTAATACTGCATTTGGTGGGTCTAATGAAAAACTATCTTCTGCTGTAGACCAATTTTCTATCAAATCGGCTGTACTTACTGACGCAACGATCCTATATGGTCTATCTGAGAATAATATTGTCTTGTCAGATACATTATTTAATACAAGTTGGTATGAATTTGATTTATCTCCAGTTAAAATAGTTTATTTAATTCCATATTGCTAGACAAAGTAAAATTTACATTAATCATAAATAGTGAACCAGAATTAGCATGTTGTATCACAAAAAATTGTGGCGTATTTGAATTTGTTACATTTCCTTCTTCTTTTCCATATATAGAATTCAAAGCAAAAAACATCATAAACAGTACTGACAAAAGTATCAAAATAGATTTCATATTCTATTATAATATCATCAAGAAAAGTTTCTAATAATATTTTCCATGCCTTTGAGAATAAAAATAAAAAAAGGAAATTGAACAAATTGTCAATTTCTTACTTTAGTATTTTTTAATATTTACTTATTTATTTTTGTTACCAAATTAATTATGCTAGATTAGTTGTCATCTTCATCATCTTCATCATCTTCATCATCTTCAAATTCATCATCTTCTTCAAACTCAGTTATAGATTCGGTAGTATTTGTTCCTTCAAAACTTGAATCAAATTCTTCATCAATTGCCATTTCCTCTTGCGCAAAAACTGGTGAGGGAACAGCAAGTCCAGCAAGTAGCGTGAGAGTTAACGTAACTCCAATCATTGATACTGCTGATAGTTTTTTGATTTTTTCTTTTTGTACCATATCGGCAAAACTAATATAATCAACTAGAATTTAAAGTTTCTGTAACATAGTTAATTATTAAAATTATTACATGTATTTATATTTTTCATATACTTTTAAAGATGCGTATTAAGGAATATTGATAAAATAAGTAGTCTAGATCTATTTTTGATTCATAAATTTAATTCCTATATTGTTTTATTTAATATATCTTGTAATTATCTTTTTAAAATATTGTATATGATATTTTTCAATATTAATTGTATAATTAATATGAAAAAATAATAAATTATAAAAAATAGTCTTATGACAATTAGTTTATTTTATAATTTTATATTGGTCAATTATTGCCAAGTCTCTATCTATCTTACACGAAGACATATCAAATATTTTAAAATCTCCTTCTTTTTCTAAATCACTTTCTTTTAATTTATTTTTTTTGCATTTGTATCCTATATCATAATATTTTGCATCTAACTCATTTCCTTTAATTTCAATGCTAAGAAAACCAAATTCATTATGTTGTTTTACTACATGATCTGGTTGATTCAAAAATACATGTCCGCTTCTTCCCCCTGTACCTACAACCGAAAAAATTGTACCTTCTGGATCAACAAATGTATTTGTAGTACTATTATTTGTTCCATTTACACTAATAATTGGTTTTTCGATTTCAGATGGGTTAAACTTGAGAGGTAAAGTTCTATCATAGACGTGATTGTGGCCTTGTAATACTATATCAACATTGTATTTATCAAAGATAGGTTGATATTTTTCCCTCATGATATATTCCTGAATTTGACTCGAAAGTGAAGAGTACA
The DNA here is from genome assembly GCA_050043595.1 of Nitrososphaeraceae archaeon. GTDB lineage: Archaea > Thermoproteota > Nitrososphaeria > Nitrososphaerales > Nitrososphaeraceae > TH1177. The sequence continues at coordinate 3,736 of JBNAIF010000085.1, forward strand.
TTGGTTTGTGAAACGCTACTATTATCCAATCAATAGAAGAGTTATTATTGGCTTTTTCTAGATCTTTTACGGCAAATTCATATTGTTCATTCTGTCTAGGAATATCCTTTACCATTACTTCTTCATCTATTAAATGATAAGGGGGTATTTCACCAGTTATATTATATCTATCTAATTGTTCTCTAAGCGTGGTCTCATAATATTTTGTATTTGGTTCATTTTTAATTTCATCCTCATATTGCTCTTTGTAATATTTCTTTTCTTCTCCTGTTAGTATTTTGAAAGCATTAAGTGAAAAC
>JBNAIF010000086.1:0-4568 GCA_050043595.1 Nitrososphaeraceae archaeon
AAGACAAAAAGATGAAGGAACCTCAGATGCTTTTAGTAAAGAAAGATGTATTGTATTGTGATGTATTAGCAAATGGAACTAATAATGTCAATGGTTGTAATATTTCAGAAGAATTGCCATTAGTAGGCTTCCAAGGACCAGACAGTGGTAGATATGTACAGGACTGTACTGTAGATGCGGAAGTATGCTTGATCAATGAATCAATATTTGATATACTAGTCACAGACAATATAGAATTCCCAGGTTCTGAAGAAGGTACAAAACTAAACTTCAATGGAGAGCGATATACGGTTACTGAAGATATTAATGCTGGAGTAATTATACAAGATGATGATTCTTTATGTCAAGAATCAGGATTTGATAGTGGTTTTGTTTTCAATTTTGAATTAGATGGCTCAGCACTTGACAGCGTATTTATTTGCACAATTTTTGAAGATTGTTCGGGTATTGTTGAAGATGGAGAACTAAAAGAGTGTATCATTAAAAACTATCTAGTATTCGTAGATTGATCCATTTTACATAAAACAAACACCATTTTTCTATTTTTTATTTTTATTCCCAAAAGTAGAAAATATTATTAGAAACTTTTCTTGATTAATCTTTAATGAAATCTTCTAAAATACTACTTAGCGAATCAAGAAACAAAATGATAACTTAAAAAATTGAAATTGGTTTGATTTTATTAATTTGCGTTTTTGATGGTAAATTGAATCTTATTTTCATGGGGTTTGGAACAAGAAATAGATATCTCCGAAGAACCGCCTTCATGAGAGCACTTAATTGCTTTATTAATTGGCACTGGCTCAAACCATGCACTAAATTCTGCAGTATACTTTTCTCCATAAGTGTAATAAAGATGTGTAATTGCATCATGAACCGGAGTAGTAGATACCCCTGTAATAGTGTAATGTTTTCCAGGTTCTAATGTTTTCGGTATGGAACTCGTTGTATCGTAATGTTCTTTTGTTACCTTTTGGAGTGTAAATTTTTGATTTGATTGATTATCTAATATAACATATAGCAGTGAACTTGTTGCATATGCCATTCTATCTTGAAAATTCATACCTGATATTCCACCTAAAGAATATCCCACAAGTAAGACTAGAGACATGATACACATTGAAGTTATCTTGTTAGAAGATGTCATTAGTAATATATGATTACATGGATCTTTTTGAACTTTTCTAAATCAACAAAAGATTATCAAGAGAATATAACAAAACTGTTAAAAAACAGTAGAACAATATTATGTAATTATGAAATCTATTTTGATACTTTTGCCAGTAGTGTTGAGAATAGTTTTTGCAAATCCTGTTTATGGATAAGAAGATGAAACAAATTCAAACGAACCTAAATTTTATAAGATACAATATATATTACCAGATATTGAAATATTTGTAGATGAAGAAATTAAAACTACAAACATGACAAGTTCTAATCAAACAACAGATTCAGACGTACCTAAATTCGTTGCAATTCAACATGCTAATTCTGGTTCACTATCTGAAATTAATGTAAATTTTACTTTGTCTATAAATATGGAATTAAATAACACTATTTTAACTGGAGATAAATCAAAATCATACCATGGTAATCTGTTGTTATACTGACATAAGTTTCATTAATTTATATGAAAGAATCCCCAAGTCTACTTAATGGATTCAAATTCCAAAACATTGGTTAAATATAATGATATATTTTTATTAAATTGATAACTTAAAGAAATATATTCATAACTAGAGTCAAAAAGTATTAGATTGTTTATAATTCAAATAATTATCTACTGTAAAATATGATAAAAAAATATGTATTTGCTAAAACCGTGTTGTTATGAATTACCTTTTACTGCTAACCAAAATGGTGTCTTTCCAGTTGATATTCTATCAATAATTTCAAAATTATTAGTATCTATAACAATTATTTCATTAGTTGTTGTTATGTCAACATATACAGTATTACTATCTTCACTAGCCCTTATCCCATGTGGTCCTTTACCAACAATAATTTCTTTTATTACATCTAAACTAGATGTATCTATAACGTTTACTTTATCTGATCCTATTCCGGCGACATATACTAATTTTCCATCTGGAGATACATCAATTCCATGATGTCCTAAACTTACTGTAATATTTTTTATTATCTCTTGATTAGTAAGATTAATCACTGAAACGTCACTTCCTCCTATATTAGCAACAAATAATGTTTTTCCGTCAGGTGAAATATCTAGGTTATGTGGAACTTTTCCTGCAGGAAATTCTCCAATTTTATTCATTGATGTAGTATTTACTACAGCAATTTTATTTTCTCCTTGTAAAGTAACATATGCTATTTTTCCATCAAGTGAAAATACTATATTATGAGGAATTACACCAATATCTATTTCTTTAATAGTTTTTTTATTTGGAATATCTATAAAACTTAGTGAATTTGAACCCTCGTTAGCAACTAGAGCAAGAGTTGAATCTGGAGATACTTTTATTCCCCTTGGAATTTCTCCAACATCTATCTGAGAAATTATTTCTCCACTAGTAGAATTGAATATATAGGTCTGATTATTGCCTCCACTCGTAGCAAGAACTGTTTTCCCATCTTTTGTAATGTCTATATATACCATATCTTGACCTGCAGACCATAATTCTTGTGTAGATACTGAAAATACAGAATCATCTCCACGTAAAGTTGTAAATATTAATTGATCATCTATTTCTGTTTCTTCTGCTTGAACAATATTTGACTGACTTAATAATATTATACAAGTAATAAAGATTAGATATACCTCTAAGGATATCTTCATTATATAATATTTATGTCTACGTCAAACATAAGTTTTTCTCTCCTTGTTATTAAATAAAAATAGATATAAATAAAATTTTGAAATTGTATTTCGAATTTATGAAATAGAATATATAATGATTTGATAGTCATTTTATCAATTTTGGCATGTTCTAGATTTTCAACTGATTCACAATAATATTCATAGAAAAATAGTGATATTTATTATCAAATTGATTGTAATGCATCTTTTCTACTAAAAAGAATCTTTATATTTAATATTGGAACTCACATCTGATCAACATAAGATAAATTCAATCTATCTCCTTTACAAATGAAGATATGAAGACAAAAGCCTGAAAATTTTTATTACCTGATTTATTTTCTATAATCAATCATAGCAAATCACAAAAATTATAAAAATAATAATCCCCAAGTCTACCTTATGGATTCAAATCCCAACTCACTAGTTAATGTCTGGTTTAGAATTAAATCACGATAGTATCAGCAAGATTTTAGAACAAAAACTTATTATATTATGTTACCAATTCAAAATTCATGCAACATTCGAAGCCCTCGTATCTATCGAGTTTAGGTTTATCGAAACAATAGTAAAAATTACTAGAATCATAAACAGATAATTTAAAAAATGACTGACAAAAGTCCGAACTGAAACTATAAACATAGAATCCACATTTGTAGACGTAGATTCTAATCACAATTCATAAAACATAAAGTCTAATTGGAAATATTGTACTGTTGTATAATCATCATCTTAAAACATTTATTTTCTCAATATGGTAATATTATTTTAATTCAAGCATATGTTTTCATTATTTGATTTATTTATACAATATTCTTTGTCCAAATTATATTTATATGTCTAAGATATATTTAAAAAGTAAATAAATTAAGGTGTTTCACCCAAATTTAAAATTCTTGTTACATAATTTTCAACAGTACATTGTTTAGTTTCTCCATTTTGGATATCTCCAGAGCATTCACCAACAAAGTTTACACATGTTATTTGTTCCAGCATATCTGAGTTTGATGTAAATGTTCTAATTTCACCAGCATCAAACCCTGAATCTTGACAAACGTTGGTAGCACTTAGAAAGAGTACTGCAACAGAATTACTGGCTTGGTTCGCAACATACATTCTTTCATTTACTGGATCATATGCTATACCTCTTGGACCTGTACCAACTGTTATTGTGTCTATCACAGTGTTTGATGTAGTGTCTATTACGGATACAGTACTACTGCCAAAGCTGGTAACATACATTCTTTCATTTACTGGATCGTAGGATATTCCGAATGGACTTCCACCAACTGTTATTGGAGTACCTATCACAGTGTTTGATGTGGTGTCTATTACGGATACAGAAGGACCGCGAGAGTTCGTAACATACATCCTCTCATTTACTGGATCATATGCTATACTAAATGGATTGGGACCAACTGTGATTGTGTCTATCACAGTGTTTGATGTAGTGTCTATTACGGATACAGAATTACTGGCTTCGTTCGTAACATACATCCTCTCATTTACTGGATCGTAAGCTATACCAAATGGACTTGGATCAACTGTAATTGTGTCTATCACAGTGTTTGATGTAGTGTCTATTACGGATACAGAAGAACTAGAACTGCGAGAGTTCGTAACATACATTCTTTCGTTTACTGGATCATATGCTATACCTGATGGACCTCCACCAACTGTGATTGGAGTACCTATCACAGTGTTTGATGTGGTGTCTATTACGGATACAGAAGGACCGCGAGAGTTCGTA
>JBNAIF010000087.1:0-14769 GCA_050043595.1 Nitrososphaeraceae archaeon
CTAAAGAAGGATTAAGCTTAAAAAATAAACAAGAGATAAATAAATTATTATTAAAATCGGGTGCGTCAATACATGAAATTAATATGGTAAGAAAACATTTATCAGATGTCAAAGGTGGTCAACTTTTAAAATATATTAACAGGGAAGAAATGAGCAAAAAAAATCACAACGATATTAGTATACAACAACAAGATGTTTCAAATACAGTTATTGTTACACTTATTTTATCAGATGTAGTAGGAGATGATTTAAATATAATTGGATCCGCACCAACAGTAGGAAATAATTCGAATTATGAAGATGCAATAAAGATACTTAAAAAATACAAAATATGGAACTTGAATAATACTCTTTTAGAAGGAATAAAAAAAATCTTAATAAATGGAAAAAATGGTATTTTAGAAAATTTACCTAAAAAATCATCTTATATATTTAATAATGTACATAATATTCTAGTTGGAAATAATGAAGTTGCATGTAATGCAGCTTGTTTAATTCTGAAACAAAATAATTTTAAAGTAAACTACTTGGGATCAAATTTTGAATTGGAAGCAGTTGATCTAGGTAAAAAATTATCAGAATTAGTGATAAAAAATAGAACAACAAATGAACAACAACCAGTTGCATATGTTCTTGGTGGTGAAAGTGTTGTAAAAATGGATATTAATCTAAATGGAAAAAAAGGATTGAAAAAAAACAAAAAAACAAAAATTGGAAAAGGTGGTCGGAATCAAGTTGCAGTATTAAATTCACTTAAATTATTAAAAGATATGGATAAAGATAAAATTGTCAATGAATTTTGTATTTTATCTTGTGGAACAGATGGGATTGATGGAAATTCTGATGCAGCAGGAGCATTAATAACTTCGAAAACAGTCCAATATTTACGATCCCATCCAGAAATAAAGCTTGAGAAATATCTAAAAGAACATGATAGTAATTCTATATTAAAAATACTAAATTCAATAATAATTACTGGAAGAACAGGTACAAATGTTAATGATATATCTATTGTTTGTTGCAAATAATAAAAATATGAAGAATATTTGACTTTTATTGTTAATCATTTTTATATCTTATTGAAAGATCGCCAGAATAAAGATTTATAACACTGATTTCATTTTCTTTTTGAATTAATAAAGATCCATCATTATCAATATCTTTAACATGTCCACAAAAAAGTAGTTTATTATTATGATAACAACATACATTTTTACCTACTGTTTCACAAAGCTGTTTGTATGAAATTAAAATATTATTAATTAGATTTGTATCATTTGATTCTAGTTGAAGCAAAAGATCTTCAAAATCTTGTAAAATGGATTTTAATAGTTTTTTAATATCAAATAATTCTTCTTTCTTACTCTGAATAACGTTATCAACTTCATTTTTTAATGAAGAAATTTCCTGAAAAGGCTTGTTATTATATTCATTTGATAAATTAGATATAATATTTTTTGTTTCAACGTTTAAGTTAATTCCTATCCCAATTACTGAATAATATTTTTCCTTTAGAGAATTTTTGTTATTATTTTTATCAATAGCGTCATGAAATAAGTTAGAATCAATTAGAATTCCAGAAACCTTTTTTTTATTAATTAAAATATCATTTGGCCACTTAATGGTAGCATGTACATTTGATATTTTATTAATTGAATTACAAATTGACAATGCAGAAATTAATGGAAGAAAACTTGAAAGATCATGTGAAAATTTCGGTTTTATTATTATAGAAAACCAAAGACCCCCTTCTGGAGATATCCATTGTCTATTATTTCTTCCCCTTCCGTGCGTCTGTGACTTTGATGCAATAACTTTACCTTCGTTTAAATGGATATTTTCTTCAGCTAACGAAATAGCCAAAGTTTGAGTAGATTCAAGTAAATCATAATAATAAATTTTATTTGTTTTAACTCTCTTATTTCTTGTATTACCTAAATTTATTATTTCATAATTTAACATATTCAAATTTAGAACAAAATAAACTGTATATATATGATATGTTAATTTTCAACGATGTTTTTCAAATGTTTTAATTTAATTTAAATTTATGATAGCACTTTAACTATAAGTTAGAATAATAAACCGTAGCAGAAAATAAAATTAATAACGACACCAGAAATAAGCAATCTTGTGAATTTCAAATATCAAATCTAAGAGATAAATTAATAAATTTTATCTATGTTTTATTTTGATAACAATATGATTATAAGATATATTTCGTATTTTAAATTTTTTTCTAGTATTAATATGAATAAAACTAATAAAAAAGATAGTAAAATCAAACCAGTATTACATACTATTTATTTTATTTTTTATTTAATGTTGTTTACTATTGTATTTTTTAATTTATCATTAGCAGGTGATATAAATTCATATGGACAAAAATACGATTATTTAATAAATTCAACTAATGTATTTGAGACAGAGCAGGAATCACAGGTCCAAGTTATTTCTCCAGGAAATAGTTCTATTAACCTATTATAACAACAGGAGATGTACTTTCTTCAGGATATAAATTCCCAAGTATTCCAGATGGAATAGGAGTAATAGCGAATAAAGAAGAAGGGTTAGTGGATATATTCATAAATCATGAACTAAGAATAAACAATGTCAATGAATATGCTAAAATTTCAAAAATAACAATTGACAAGGAAGGTAGAGTTATTTTTGGAAAACTTCTTGAAAATGGTTCTGGAGAGTATCAAGCGCTTTGTTCAACAACCCTTGTAAAAGAGGATACATTTGCTAATCCTCTGCTTTTGACCAATGAAGAACATGATGATGGAATTGTTATTGCTTATGATATAATTACTGAAACAAAAACAGAGATGCCTTGGCTAGGTCTTTTCTCACATGAGAATACAATAATAGTTCCTAATACACATAACAAAACACTTCTAATTACTTCAGAAGATAACAAACTAGATCGATCTCAATTATATGCATTTATATCAAATAATTCTGATGAACTTCTAGAAGGTAATGGTCAATTATATGTTCTCACTGGAGAAGATAACAATTTATCAAGTTTTAGAGATATTCAAAAAGGAATTCAATATACCGGTTATTTTGAGCCGGTAAGTTGGGATTGGAAAACACAAAATTCGAGTGATTTAGAGAATAAAGTTCAGGAATTGAATGCAATAGATTTTATAAAATTGGAAGATATTGATTTTAACAAAAATGATAATTCTATATTTTATATAGCAGACACTGGAACGGATGAAGCAGGAGACAAGTATAAAAATGTAAGAATTTATGAATTCAAATTAGGTCAATTAAATCAAACTCTAAATACTTTAGATCGATTTAACGTATCTTTTTCCGTAATTCTAGATGGTGATTCAGGGTCTGACATGAGAAATCCTGATAATTTAGGAACCAGTAAAAAAAGTTTGATGATCCAGGAAGATTTATCAGACTATAATAGAATAGATAACGGAGTTAATGCTAGAATTTTAAAATACGGCCTTAGCACTTTAAATTTAGAACCTGTTGCAATAATAGATCAGTAATTAAATTCATCAGAGGATCAAATAACAGGTCAATGGGAATCTAGTGACATAGTAGAAGCGTTTGACGTATTTGGTCAAGGTTCATGGTTATTAAATACTCAAACCCACGACAGTAATGAAAGAGGACAATTGTTACTAATGAATATACCTAACTCTTAATTATTTTAAACTATATTTTCAAATTTTCTATTTCATACTTTTTTTAATAATATATTTTATTTTAAAAGTTTACATTTCTAATATGTAGAATTAATACTGACAAGTTTTTATTTTTTGTCCATAACATAATGAATTTAATTTATTTATTCAAAACTAATTCTATACACTATTTAACAAATTTATTTTTTATTCCCAAATTTTTTCAAGACAGTTATCATTGCATCTGCTTTTCTTTCAGTTTCTAACCATTCATTTTTTGGAACAGAATCCATTACTATTCCAGCACCAGTTTGGACAAAACCTTTATTCTTATTTATAAAGATACTTCTAATTGTAATAGCAAAATCGCATGAACCATTAAATGAAAAATAGCCTAATGCACCCGCATAAGCTTCTCTGCGTTCATCCTCTAATTCATTAATTATTTCCATAGCTCGTATTTTGGGTGCTCCAGAAACAGTTCCTGCGGGAAAAACGGCCTTAAGAGAATCAAACGAATCATATTTCTTGTCTAATATACCAGTTACATGTGAAACTATATGTTGAACATGACTAAATCGTTTTATTTTCATTAAATCGTTTACTCGAACTGTGCCAGGTTTTGAAACCTTGCCTACATCATTTCGAGCCAAATCTACTAACATAGTGTGTTCAGCAAGTTCCTTTTCATCATTCAACAAATCTTTTTCCATTTTTTTATTAATTTTTTCATTTTTTACTATAGGTCTAGTTCCTGCAATGGGAAAAGTCTCAATAACATTATTACTTACTCTTAACAACATTTCAGGACTAGATCCTATTATACTCCTATCCCCCATTTTAAATAAATACATGTATGGAGAAGGATTAATTTCTCTTAGAAGAGAATACAAATAAAATAAATTTCCTTTTATATTAAATTTTAGATTTTTAGATAATACTACTTGAAATATATCGCCATCATAAATGTATTTTTGAGCTTTTTTTACATTATTCATAAATTGTTTCATTGTGATATTTCTTTTCGGTATAGAACAATAATTTTTGTTGGTATTGTCCTTATTATTAGTAGATTTTAGATCTTTATCTGAACTATCAAGTAAATCTTCAAGCTCTTTTAAGCGAGAATTTTCTCCAAGATAAAAATAATACGCTTGATTTTCAATATGATCATATAACAAACCATCAGTAAATATTCCAAATTCCATTAATGGAAAATTCAGTATTTGTTTTTTTATTGAAGGTAATTTTTCCCAAAATGATATTGCTTCATAGCTGATATAACCAACAGCACCTCCCAAGTATCTATAATTATAGTTTTCAATTTTTGGTAAAATATTTTTTAGTTGATTTATGGGTTCAGAAACTTTATACTTTTTTAATATTTTGTTTTTATTATCTAGAATATAAAAATTATTATAGTCACATTTTATTATGAATTTAGGATCAAATCCAATCACCGACATTTCTGACATTTCTTGAGGTCCAGATAAAGATTCTAAAAGGAAAAAATTATCAAAATTATCATTTATTCTTGAAAAAATTTCATACTGATTTTTGTTTGAATTTATAAAATCAACATGAAATTCTTTTAAATTTTTTAAAGTGTCAGTAAATTTGTTAGTCATTATATTAATTATTCATTTATTTTAACATACATAGAATATAAGTATTTTAAATTATTATATTACATAATTAAAAACAAGAAATAAGTGGATTTAAATTATATCAAGTACTATTATATTAATATCAAAATAAGAATAAAATGATTTATTGTTAATTAAAAAAAATGAATTTTAATTGAATGTAGTTTTAACGATTTCATAGGTTTTGGATTTTATTTATGAGATCGTTAGTATTACATCCAACTTCCGTTGTTATATAGAGTAGATGGTTGTCGTCAAAAGGTATTGTCATTCTTTTAATTTTTTCATATTCAGCAAGTACGTATTTTCCTTTTCCAATTTTTGGTGCTAGCTTACCACGTGTTTTCCAAGCATTAATTGCTAATTGAAGGGATTCTTTACTTTCTTCTTTTGACAACAAATTTGTTACTCCAGATCTGTGTTCAGAAAACAAAACTTTTTCATCATTGGTATTTAGTATTGTAACTAATCGAATAGAAGAATCTAAATCCAGTATTTTTTTTCCTAGATTTTCATAGTCCATTGTTATTTAATAAATAATCTTATTTATAAGCATTTTACAATAATAATTATGTTTATATTTTTATGATAAAAATAAATAAAAATTATTTTAATGAGTAAAATAAAATAAAAACTAATAAGTCAATAATAAGACTATGAATAAAAATTTTAGGAACTCATAATCGAAGAATTATTATATTTGTAAATTTTATACTTGACAAAAAAAACAATTTAATATTTTGAAAAATAATATAATCAAAATTATATTTAGAAGTGTTATTTTTCAAAAAATAATTAAATATGTAAGTATTATATTACTTCAGTGAAAATATCGGAAAAATGTTCAAAAGCGGAACATCAAGATTGTTATGAAATAGGAAAGTGTTCTTGCAAATGTCATATTCCAATTGAAGATACATTTGATTTGAAGAAGAGTAATATATTATATAAAAAGTAATAATCAATATAATAAAATAAATATACATTAATTTTTACTAAACATATGTCACAACAAGAAAAACCAAAAGAATTAGTCAATAAAACATATGAATTTTTGAATATTGTTGGAGGATCAAATATAAGCGTTGAGGAAGCAATGTCTAATGCAGTTAAAAAAGCATCAAAAATTCAGCCTAATGTTTCATGGTTTGAATTTGTAAAAATGACTGGTGCTATAAACAAGGGAGAAATTATTGAATATCAAGTTGAATTAAAAGTAGGATATCAATCAGATTAAATTAATTTCTATTTACTTTTATATTATTATAAATAAATATGTCATAATAGTTCCATGTACTCGTTTGTATATCCATAAAATTTCATTTTTTAAATTTATATGAAATAGATAGATTTGTTGAAAATCACATATACCAATGTATCAATAATCTATGTATCTTATCCGTTATGTCTGAATAATAAAATATTATTCAAATTCAAATAATATACACAATTAAAATAATTTTATATAAAATGATATACATTTAGTTTGTTCAACATAAAACTAATTGAGAGATAATGATTTTCATATTTGGATATATTTATTATAAATAAATTAAGTATGGTAGACATATGGTAATAGAAAAAGAGATAAAAAATTTTAATATGCCTTGGGAAAAGAAATACGGGTATTCACAAGCAGTAAAAGTTGGGGATACAATTTATCTTTCAGGACAGGTAAGTCATGATGATAATGGCAAAGTTGTTGGTGTCGGAGATATGCAAGCACAAATGTTGCAAGCATATGAAAATATTAAAAAATTGTTAACAAATTATGGAGCAACAATAGATAATTTAGTTGATGAAATTCTTTTTGTAACTGACATGAATTCAGCTTTTGAAGCTGCTACAAATATAAGAAAAAAAGTCTTTTCCGGAAATCCAAATATTGCTAGCACAATAGTACAGATAGATAAATTAGCATTTCCGGAACTTTTGATTGAAATTAAATGCGTAGCAAAAGTATGATATTAATATTAAAATTTTTTATTTGATTTCATACAAATATAGTATATTTATTAATACTTTTATTGTTTTTCGAATTGGATAATCATAAAAATAAATTAGCAATATTGATCGAAATTAGAAAAGATTTTAACAGATTTTGAATTATTTAAAATCATATTTTTTTAATTTATTTGTATCAATAAATAAATAAATAAATGTTATTTATGATTTAATCTTTGAAGTATTATTATTTTTAATAGATGCAGGAACAACCGATACGAACACTATAATAGCAGATATGAAAAATACGGTCCTAATAGAATCTAAAAATTTTGTTTCTGTGTATGACCCATTGTACTGACTTATGATTCTATCTTCATCAAATTCGTGAATATTTTTAGATGAATTATTATTTTTGAAATCAAAAATTATTTCCCTAACTTGATCAGTAGATAAAAAACTTACCATAATTAAAAATGACAAACCTACACTCAATGATCGTCCAATGTAAAATAGTGTAGTCCCAGTACTTGCGGAAATTCCTCTTCTATTGTGAGGAACGTTGTTCATTATAGAAGATCTGTTTGGTGAAGAAAATATACCCATTCCGGTTCCAAGTAAAATAAATGGTAACAATAAATCGAAAAATGAAGAATCTATTTGTAATTGTGTTAGAAACAAAAATCCCAAACCTGATATAAACAAACCTAAACTGGAAAAAAATCTGGAACCGTACTTGTCCGATAACCAACCGCTAAGTGGACCAAATATTGCTAAAGTAATGGAAACAGGAAGTAAATATATCCCTACTTGAAGAGGATCAAGATTCAGAAATGAACTTTGTAAATATAAAGAAATAAGAAGAATGAAATCACCTCTAGCTATTGAATTTAAAAGAATTGCTATGTTACCCCCAAGAAATGTTTTAATTTTAAATAATGAAAAATCGAACATAGGATAATCAAAAGAAAGATATTTTTCAATCACTGGAAATATAAAAAAAAGAGAAATCCCGCCTATAAATAAAACAGATATTGTATAAATATTTGATATGATACCAAATGATCCAAAAGTTATTGCTATCAAAATGAGAAATAAACCTGCTGCAAAAGATATATTTCCAAACCAATCAATTTTTTCTCGTTTGAATGTCCCGGTTTCTATCAATTTTTTATAAGATAAAAAAATACCAACTATACCTATTGGAACATTTATCCAAAAAATAGACCTCCAACCCAAATAAGAAGTTAGGAATCCTCCAAGAAAAAGGCCAAGTACTGAACCGAGCATTATTGCAATCTGATTAATTCCTAAAGCCTTACCTCTTTCAGTGATTGGAAATGAATCAGTCAAAATTGCTACACTGTTTGAAAATATAAAAGCCGCGCCAATAGCCTGTACAAGTCTAAATAGAACTAATTGTTCTCCTGTTTGAGATAAGCTACATAATAAAGATCCTATCGTAAATATTACAAATCCTAATGTATACAGTTTTACCCTTCCAAAAATATCGGAAAGACGGCCAAAATTCAAAAGAATTGATGCAGTTACGAGAGAATAACCAATGACTATCCAAATCATAGTAGTAAGTGAGGTTTGAAGTTCTGCAGCAATGACTGGTAGAGCTATAAAAATCATATTTGTATCAAGTGCGGCAAGAAGTGTACCTATTGTAGTATTACCTAATGCTGTCCACTTGTACGAAATATCAAAGTTTTTTATATTTTTAGAATCATCTGAATTAACCAATTAATCATTAAATTCGGAAAATATCAATATAAATGGATTAATTGATATAAAGTTAAATAAATAATCATTACAAAATCAAGTCATTATATTATTTAGTTTGATTTAAAAAATATCAACAATAGGCTTGACAATGTTGTCGGATATTACTAATAATTATAATAAAATTTAAAAATTATAGAAATTATATTTAAATAAGAATATATGATATATTTTCAGAGTACATCTTCTTTTTATACTATAAAGTACTAGTTTTAGTATGAGTGAAAAATCACCAATATCAAATGATGAAAAAAGTAAGATAAAATCAACTGAAAAAAAAGACACTAATACTGAATCCAATAAAAAAGAAGATTTGGATGAAAAAACAAATAAAAAAGAATCAGATTTAAACAGTAATTCTGAAAAATTAGAATCAATACCGACTAAAAAGGAATCTAAAAAAGGGATAAAAAATTTGCTAACTTGTGGAGAAGAATCAAGTGATATTAAGATGATAGTTTTAGGTCTTTTTGCTTTAATTGGATTCATAATATTAGTATATTCAATATTTGTGGCTGCAGTAGGAGAACCATTAGCATCAGTTATTGATACAGTATTTGTCGCAGCACTGATTGGATCTTTTACACTAGTTGGGACTATTTTAAGTCATATGTATTTAAAAAAATAATTAATTTATTATAAATTATAATTTTTTTCTGATTTAATTTAAAGCAACAAACAAAGAAATTTAGTTCTTTTCTACGATTAATATAGATAACCAAAGAAAGTAATATATGATATGAATCTGTGATGATTTAAATATTTTAAAATCGCATTAACAAATAGAATATTGTTATAATTCTCCTTATTTTCATGTTTCTTCTTATTATCAAATTTTTCCTAGGTAATATTTTGAAATACAAGGTTATTTCAGTAATGGAGAAATAAGATATAATAAAAAGTAACAATAATAAAGAAGAATATGAATTTGAGAAAACGATATCAAGAAAATTTATACAAACCAAAAATAGAAAAAGATGATCACTGTTATTATGACATAGATCTTAAATAAGATTTAAAATTAAAACTTTTGTTAAGTATTTGATTCTGATTGTAATTTTATAAAAACCAGAGTATCAAATTGAAAACTATAAGATCAATTCATTAACAAGAGTTACGATAGATCCTTTAAGATAGGCGTGCATTGCTGACAAATATACATCGAAGGTGTTGAAATTTGATTCGAATAGTAATTTATCTTAAATATTGGGAGTTATGGTAATGAAGATGATTAATTTCGATATCCATATGTACTAGTAATTTATGATACTGGAAATTATTTTTTTAATGTAGATGAAAATAAAGTAAATATTCAAAAATTTAGTTTGATAAATGAAAAATTCATTACCAATTTTGGAAGTTATTATAAAGATAGAGATCAATTTATAGAAATCTACGAGATATACATTGATTTACAGTATTGCATATAATACTATTGCTAACAATCCACAGATTGAAAAGTTTTCCTAAGATTGTGAATTTATTACCAGTTGAGACAAAAATAGTTTAAAAAATAGAGAATTTCCAAGAAAAAGACAGAGATGTTGATGTTGATGACAGTATCGTTGTATATGGCCAGTGTGATTCAAATGTAAATAAACATACTGTAAAAAAATCTTCTAGATTATAGAAAAAGAGTACTTGATAAATCAAAAAAATAATATAATTATAATGAAATTTAGTTAATAGGTATAATGAATAACAGTATTATTAGTACAGTTGTTGTAATATCAATAACGATTTTAATTTTTAATCTATTTTCATTTAATATAGTTTCTTCTTTTTCAAGTCAAGAAGGAGAAATAAAAATAAACCAACAAAAACCTTTTTTAAATAACAACACATCAACATATCTCGATGAATTTGGATATCTTCATTTATATGGCGAAGTGATAAATATATCAAATTATCCAATAAATGATATTTTATTAAATGCTACATTTTACGATAATGAAAATAACATATTAGGAAAATACTTTAGAAATTCAGAAATAAGTACTTTGTTTCCGAATCAAAGTTCTCCTTTTGAGATCATTTTTCTAGATACTACCGACTCAAAAAAAGTAGCAGATTACGACATTTCGTTATCTTTTAATCATACAAAAGATGACAATAATAAATTACCTAATCTTAAAATCACGGAAATAACAGAAAGATTTGATATTTCTGGTTTTTATTATATTAATGGAAGGATACACAATATGGGAGAGAAAGATTCTTCCAACTCCACAGTTATTGCTACATTGTATGACAAAAAAGGTAATGTCATAGATTTAACTAAAGCAATAACAGAACCTTTTACCATTCCTCCAAATTCAAATGCAGCGTTTAGTCTAACCGTTGTAAATAAAGATACAAGTTTACAATTAGCAGAAATATACTTGTCTGCTGAATCCGTAGAGTACGTATCAAGATAATAAAAAAAATCGAAATATTATTACGAATTAAGAAATACAATCAATTTTTTTATAGTTCCGCTAATTTTTAAGGTAGTGATTTCTGGGTTGGAAATTGAAGTTATAAATAATAATTTATCTAGACTGTCAAGATCACATCTTATCACCATAACATTTTTTGGTATTATTATTTTTTTAATAACAATTACATGAATATTTGCCCTCTCTGATTCTATAAAACCAAAAATTTCAGAATATCTTTTTTTAATAATTTTGATAATGGTGTAATAATAGAAATTAAAATTTTTGTTATTTACATCCATTATATTATTATTTTCTGTACTAATATTATTATTTAGATTATTAGTACTATTATCAAAGGTAAATATTCTTTTTTTTGATATCTCAAACAGAGATTTGCTTGATTGATTATTTAAAGAATTATTATAAGTAGTATAATTGTTGATTTTTTTTGAATTAAAATAATAACGTTCTATTGCTTTTTCGTCATATGACAATATAATGTATCTACGTTTGTTTCTACGTTTAAATGTCATATTCATACACTTTTGTTTTTAAATCTAACCATTGTTCTAGATCTTTCCAATAATGATTTGATTTAATGTTACAAATTTTTAATATTGAATTGAATGTATTTGATGAAATGGTTTCATATTGAGAGGAAGCACCACTTGAAAAAATGATTTGGCAATCACTTAATTTACAAAATTTATAAATTTCATCTATAAATCGTATCCATTTGCCTACATCTTGAGAAGTTGATTTTCTTAAATCAGAAATTTTTATTTCAATTCCTATATTTTTTCTATTTATTTTTCGCAATTTCTTTATCAAGACAGTTGGTTTTAAAAAATCAGACTGTTTTAGACTAAATATATCCATTCTAGAACGAAGTAAATTGTGTGAGACTAAATTCTCGATATTATCACATACTATTAAGTAATTTTTTTTAGGAGTAGTTTTGGGGATTTGTTCAAAACGTAATATTAAACCATCATGGTTATTATTCAAAAATGGAGAACCTTCTGAAAGTGAATTAGATATTCCAACAATATCAATCGAATGAATTTGTTTCCATTTTAATATTAGTTGTGGATTTATATTAAAACAAAGATCAATTATTCTTGTAATAATAATAACCTCCTATAATATTTGGGAATAATTTTTCTTTGATCCTTAGTTACTAATTTCTTCGAAGGTTTAAATCGTAATTTTATGGAATCATCTGTTGGATCCAAAGATATCTTGTTTTTACATAAATGTTGTTTATCAATACGCATATACAGATAGTATTTTTCATCCATGTAGTCTTCAAGATTATCAGTTAGTTTCTCTTTATCATTAAAATTCAAAGAAGAAAAAATTTTAAAGATTAAATCGTGTGATTTTAATTTGTCTAACGTACAAGAGACTGAAATAATTGGATTACCCCAATGTCCTTCTAATTCAACGATATTAAAAATGTCTTTAGGAATGAATAAAATTTGTTCAATTTTATCAAAAACTAAGTTCTTGTCTTCTGTAGCATGAAGTAATAAATCAACGTCAGTGGTTGAAAAACTAAATTTATCGTATTCATCCGTCATTTTTATTTATATCTATCAAAATCATAAATTACTATAAAAATGAAATAATAAAATATATAAAAATAAATGAATTATGTGGTTATTTCTGGAACTGGTTCTACAGGTTTTGCTTCTGTAATGGAACGAGATTCAGGGGTTGATACAAGTTTTGTTTTTCGAATTCCAAGATGACGGATAAATGCAATTTTTTTTGCTTCTGCTAGCAAGTCTTTGTTTAAACTACCAACAGTAATTTCTTTGATAAAATCATCTAATGTCAATTTAGAAATAGTTTCTTCTAATTTTTTATCTACTGTCAATCTTATAGCATGTTTTGAAGATGTATTTACCCTTCTTTGTGTGAATATAACTGTAACTATTCTAAATACAAAACCATCAATAGTTCGATAATTTTTGATAAATGTTATCATAGAACTTCCTCTTCTTACTAAACTTCTCAAATACTCCTTTGCATATTTATGTCCAACAAAGATAGTACTTGCACTAGCTTCAGTTACTTTATCAAGTTGAACATAAATTTTTATTTGATGTTGATTTGGGTCTTGTTGATATACATCGAATAAAGTATTTTCGATAATACGACCTTTTGCATTTTCAGCAGAAGAAGTTGGTATATAATTTATAGGATTACCACCCAAAGCTGGTGGAGCATTGACTATTATCCATTTTTTGTCTTTCCATTTATCTCGAACTCGGCCACGTCTAGATCCTTTAGCCATTAAATTTCAACTTGACAAGATGAAGTTATTAGTTATATAAGTTTATGGCAAATTATTCAATAAGATATTTTTTATTACTTTTTGTAAATTCGTTTGTTTTAGTTGAATGCTATATAACAGAATTTTTATTGTTATTATATAAAAATTCTAGAAAAAAATTATTCGAATCTTACATATATAATATTTCCAATTTCATTACATGCAAAAAATTGTAGCTATAATTCTTTCTGCTATCCTTTTTGCTGGTGCGATAACCATTGCTTCACCAACGATGGTCGAAGAGGCATCAGCAGATGGTAAGGATAGAAAAGATAAGAAAGAATGCTATAGAGATGATAGATATTACGACAAAGATCATAGATACTATGAAGAATGTAAAGAATATTATCAAGAATGTAAAGAATATTATGAAAAAGACAAAAAACACAGAGATTATAGAAAGGGTGGAGAATATTATAAAGAATGTAAATCATATTATGAATACACCAATGAATATACAACAAATGGAAAAGACAGAGAATACAAGAAGGATAGAGAATACAAGAAAGATGAACCAAGAGACAAAGATCCATACCCAAAACAATATGATAGGGAATACAAAAACAAAGACAGAGAATACAAAGAATACAAAGAATACAAAGAATACAAAGACAGAGATAATAAAAAATATGATCCAAAACCAAATTACAAAAAAGATTATGTATTGAAAGAAAAATACAATTATGATGAAGAACTTGAATTCGGTAAAGAAAAACAATTCCAAAATTATGATCCAAAACCAAATTACAAAAAATATGGAAAATATGTAGAAGAACAACCCGAACCACCAAAACCACCAATGAAGCACGTATTATGTCCAGAGTCTGGTTTCATCACAGCCGATATGGAGAATTGTCCTGTTAAATGTGATAACGGCTTATTTGTAATGCACGGAATGAAATGTCCTGAAATCCCAGAACAATTTCCAGTATGTGACAACGGAATAGTTGTTAATTCAACTGAATTCTGTCCAC
>JBNAIF010000088.1:0-6303 GCA_050043595.1 Nitrososphaeraceae archaeon
GAAAATGTTATTGATTGATACTTTTTGTATCATTTTTATCTTCTAAATAATCAAGATATGTATTATAATAACATAGTTGCTGATTTTTTTTGATATCGAAAGATTTCTAAAAGATCAAGGATTCATATCTGCTTGGTCCCATTGAGTAATTGGAATCGGTAATTTAAGATTTTAAAGGATATAGATTTGAGAGGCATATTGATGAGTTGTGGATATATTCATTTATGTAGTAGGGTTCTACTATCTTGTATTTAGATTTTATTATTGGAAACTTATATTTAATAATATCTATATTAATAAAACAGTCAAATATTCTTATATTATAATGAATCGAATTTTTGAAAGTTATAATATTATGTTGCAGTTATTATGTAGGTTAACAATAGGATCTTACTTTTCAACTACTATTTTTTGATTGATTATCATTTAATTCATTTTCTGGCCAAATCGCATGAACATGTTCCAGGAATTCATCTATCTTTTCTTTGTGTTTTTCGACAGAATAGAAAATTGGTTTGGTCTGCAAATTTCTCGAAATTATCTTTTCAATTATAGTTTCTTGGATTTTTAAATCACGTAATAACAAAACTTCTAATATTTTTCTCATTATGCTATTAATAATTTTTAGATCTTTTATATCTAATTTCTTGTACGGATTATCTTGATCCAAATGAGCTAAATAATTTCTTCTACCTTGAATTATTGTAGTTAAAGAATGAAGTGTTTTATCATTTTCAAACAATTTTGACCGCATCAATTTATCATTTTCTGTTAATTTATTCAATCTCTGTTCTAAATTCCATTCATAACCTCGTTTGAGCTTTCCTTTGAACCATCTTTTGTATTCTTTATTCTCAATGCGCGAAAGAATGTATTCCATTCTTCTATCATATTCTTCTTGGCTTAAACGATCTTCAGGAAAACGTATTCTATGTAAAGATTCAAGACCTCTAACAAAATTTAAAAACATTACATCTTCTGAAATATGTGGATTTATTAAATTTATGACATATGAATCAAAGACAACATGATGAAGTTCATCTACAATTTTTATCCAATTTCTGAAAAAAGATTCTAAATTTCCAAAACTTTCGAGAATGTCATTATGTGTCAAAAGCATAATGTTACTTGATGGTGTAAAATATGAAGAATCCCAATATCCTAATTTATAATATATTTGTACATCTGAATCTGGTTTTTCCTTTTCAGCTCTAGCCTTTAAAGTTAATGGAATATTATAATGTGATGTTGAAAAAGTTAAAAATTTCTGTATTTTTTCTATTATTAATATAACCTCTTCTAAATATTTTGGTTTATGAGGTTCTATTAAAATCCATGTTTTTTTCTTTATATCAATATTTTTCTTTGCGTCAATAGATGTATCATTTTCAATAGTAAAATCCGAAACCAGTCTAAAAGTATATCCATGAAATTTAATTGATTTGGAGTTAATCTGTTGTTTGTTGAAATTAAAACTATCAAATAAGCCTAACCATTCTGGAAGATGTAGAAAATTAACTTGAAATTGACTAAATCTAATTTTATCGACGTTATGGAATTTTTGATCCTTTATTATTATGTTAACATCATAATGATGTTGTATTATTTTTTTGTTTCCTTGATATAATAATATATTCACACCTCTATACATACATCCAATAACAGTATACGATGTTCCATCATCTCCTTGTCCATCAAGTATTTCATACCTAGTTTGTCCATTAATCAAATCATGTTGCTCTGAACCAAATTCTAGTAGAAGTTGTCCCCCATTTATTGGATTAAATTTCAAAATTCCTTCAATATTTGTTTGATCTGGGTGATGAATGTTCCATTTTCCCCTACATTCAAAAGACTCCACAACAATAGTTCATAGAAAAATATTATAAAGTTTGTTTGTTATATTTCAAAAAAGAGTAAAATATATTTTTGATGGTAAAAATAAGGATTGGAATTTACTAGTACGAGAAATCAATTCATGTGTTATATTTTCTAAAGTATCTATAATTGTAGTTATTGTCTTTATCATAAACTCTTTCGATTTCTTTTGTTTACGAAATTGGTTAATCATATTAGCGATATCATCGACTCTTCTCATGCTCTAGATTTGTTCGTTCCCATCTAGATACAGTAATATGCTTGGCTATGTCTTCGTGATATTTGTATTTCTTTTTTACAATCCTTTCTGAAATGTGTAAATTCCTTTATTGTGTATTGTAATATATAATTAAATTACATTGTTCATACTTTTAATAATATTATTTTTTATTATCGATCTCGCTAACTTCAGAAATAGAGAAACAAAAACCAACGTGAACACAATCACTAGTATTATCATTTAAACATTTTAATTGGTTATTTTCTACCAAAACTGTGACTATTTGCTTTCTAGTTTTATCACGTCTATCTATCAACTCTATTTCATTGCCAACAATACTAGAAACCTCAAGGGGCGGATTATGACTTGCAGAATCTTTATTCTTCTCTATAAAATCATACAATACATTATCTAGCCAGTTGCCGAAGTCTTGAATTCTGGGTCGCTTCTTATCCTTTTCATAAATATCTTTTAATGCATTTAATCTAGATTCTTTCAATGAAACAGTACGCCAACCTTTACTAGGCATAATCACATACGGTATTACACCGTATTTTAACATATCTCAGCTTAAGTTAAGCTATAATAACGCTATAAAACGTGTAATTAACGCTATATTTTTATATTAGAGTATATAACGATCTGATCACGTTGACTACGATAACAATTAATGATGAGATCTATAATGGGCTCAAGATTGTAGGTAAGGAACAACACAGGTCTGTTTCCAATTTGGTTGAGTATATTTTGATCAGGTGGGGTATACCTAAAGTTTCTTCAAAAGATTTAGAACGCAGATTAAAAGATGTTGATGTTATTCATACTCCATGTAGTGCTAAGGAGGCAATCTAATAATTGTTAAAATTGCTATTTTTATTTTCGTTAGTTTTGACAGCCGGCCTAACTTCCTCTCAGTTTGTGTTTGCAGAAAAGAAGAAGGTATCCATATCGGAAGGGGCCGCCGATCGTCAAACAAATGAGTATTATGTCCCGGATGAATTAAAAGTCAAGAAAGGAACAACAATAGTCTGGACTAACGATGATACAACACTTCATACAGTAACAAGTGGTCATTCATATAATGGAACTAATGGAACTTTTGACTCTGGTTTTATGGCTCCCGGAGATAGGTTTGAATTTACCTTTACTAAATCTGGTAATTATTATGATGCTTACTATGACTATTTCTGCACTCTTCACCCGTATATGTCAGGCCTAGTTAAAGTATCTCCTGCTTCAAGTTCATACTATGATGATAGAAAGAAACCAACTGTCAAATCAGATTATAACAATAATAATAAAGTAAATTGGAAAGAAATATGCAAACTAGCTGATGATTATATCACTGAACCATGCAAAGATTTAGTGAAAAAGAATGATCCATATAAATTGACTAAAGAAGGGGAACGTGTACTTGGATGTTTCATTGGTGGCGGCGCTTTATTATTATATCCTCAACTGGCTCCACTTGCACCTCTTGGTAATGAAGCCTTAGACTGTAAAAACAACGACAAGAATATCGATGTTGTTGGAAATCTATTATCTGAATTCTTAGGAAAGTGAGTGAAATGAAATACTTAATTTTCATTGCATTTTTAGTCGGTTTTGGAATTTCTACGGTTTCAGCTCAGACTCAAGCAAGCAGCATAGAAATATTTAATGAAGATATAGAGACGGCTATTGATAATTATTTTGAAAGATTAAACGATGAAACTCACGCTCTTGAGAGATTAGGCAAGACCTCTGATTATTCTAATAAAGACGGATATGAAGGTGTAGTTCACGGCGCCGACATACAATATAATAAAGACGGTTCAATATTTCATGGTGAATATGTTTTCATCAAAGGAAAATTAAATAAAGACATTACAATCATGTTTTCATTTCTAGATACTAAAAATAATTGGTCTGATGATGACTTTCAGAAATGGATAAAAATGATAGTTCCAAAGGTCATAGATCAAGCGAATTCAAAATAAATGAATAATATGATAAGGTTTGGTTTATTCTTTTCAATAGTTTTAACAACACTAGTAATGGTAAATTCTGTAAGTGCGGCCCCAGATATTCGCATAGAATTTGATAAAATCAAAGATCGTTACTATCCAGATGAGTTGACACAAGATGAGTATGTATTATCAATAAAATACAATAACAAAGATATTGACAGCGATTTAAAACTAATTGCAGAAGGAAAGAAAAAGACAATATGTGCCGAATGTAACAAGAAATTTGATCTTGACTTTGATACAGATATCATAGATAAAAAAATAAAGATTTGTGCGGTTTATGATGAGTTTGATATTAAGGATTGTTACAAGTTTAAGCGCTCCGGCGGCAATGACTTTCTAAAGATCAAAGGTTCTATTCCATGAACGTATCCAATATAATCACTATTACTTTTTCATTTTCACTATTCAATTTTCATTCACTCGTTAGATATTTGTGAATGTAAACTGTTTAAACTGAGCTTTTACACACCTCATACTGTACATGTAGTTATAAACCTAAAAGAAAATTAGACCTGAAAATCATTTATAATATAAAATTTATTAATAAAAAAATGAAATTGTCTCAAAATAAAATAATTCAAATTACTAATAGAATCGGGATCTGATTTTGTCTTTTCATTAGAATTTTAATTTATAAATATCAAAATCTAAATATTTCTTTCCATGATTTGCGATCCATTAACATCTTTAAAAATATTATTAATGAAATTCCTGCTGTTATAATAATTATATTAATACTTATTTGATCTAGAATTTCAAATGTTGCAGATCCTATGGCTGTCGCGGCTGATACATATAGAACAGAACATAATATGGCTAAAGATATAGATACGTTATTGTATGAATTATGAGTAGCATAAAACTTGTGTATCATTTTTTTATTATTATATAGAAAATAAATGATAAAGATCAGAACAGTTGAAGATATTAACGGAAGTAGCACATCTGAAAGATTTGGATCAAAATAATAATATGACATATGTTCAGAATTTAATAAATCAGGAAAAGTGGAAACTAACAAGAATACAAAAATATTCCAAAGAGAGTGGGATAATATGGAAAACCAACCTTTTCCACTTATCCAAGTTCTATATGAAAAAAAGAACGCTGGTATAATAAAAAAAAGTGTAGGCACATCAAAACCAAAAGAATTGTCATCATATATCAATATAATATGCATTAATGCCCATGCTAATCCTGAAACAATTATAGGGATACTACTTCCAGAAAACAAATAGAACGGAATTCCAAAGTAGAGTGTTTCTTCTAGTGGGCCAGCAAGAACAAGTCCAGAAAACGAAGATTCGTAAACTGGATATTCAAATTCTGGATCAATTATCAAAATTATATGATAACTCATTTCTGAAATCACAATTCCAGCAAATGAATAAAATATCAACATAATGGTCATATATATAATAGAAGTATTTTTGTATGGCGATAACCAAGAACTTGGTTTTATATCATGTTCAAGATCTTGTACGATTGACTTTGTAAATGATGAATCAAAGGTCATAATAACAAAATCTCAGTTATTGTCTTTAAAATCATAATAATTATTTTGGTTTATAGAATGATTGATAATTTCTTTATAAAGTATTTTAGCATGGATATCATAACGAATTTTAAGCAATTTTGTCATTTCATTATTTAACATTCTCTATTCATCAATATTATTAATTTATAACTCTATCGTTTTGATGTTTATCTTATATTGTATTTGAATGGTGATAATAGATAATAACTTTTATTCCATTTTCAAACAAATGGTTAATTTTGTGACTAATTTATAGTGTTAGTAGAATTCATCTTAGATAATGCTACTCCTTTATTGGTTAAAGTATTTGTATTATTTGGTTCTAATTTTAATGCTTTATCAAACCAATGTATTGCCTCTTGATATTTCCCTAAATTACCTAATGCTACTCCCTTATTAGTTAATATAGTTATATCATTTGGTTCCAATTCCAATGCCTCATCATACAATTTTATCGCTTCTTGATGTTTACCAAGATTATCTAATGCCAGTGCTTTGTTATACAACGCACCTACATCATCTGAATTAATGTTCAATACTTTATCATACCAATGTATTGCATCTTGATATTTGCCTAAACGATCTAATGAAATCCCTGTATAATACAATGCCTCTACATTGTCTGGTTTCACTTTCAATGCTTCATTAAACCAATG
>JBNAIF010000089.1:0-28688 GCA_050043595.1 Nitrososphaeraceae archaeon
AACAAACATGTTTCTTTTGATATGTGAATTCCAAGCACAGATTTTTGTATTGGTTCAATACAAATCCACAACCAAAAATGTTGATTTCCAATTTGTATCATAGTTTCATCGATTATAAATGCAGAAACTCTTTTCCTTCTGTAAATATGAGATGAAACAAACCTTTGAATCCAATTCCATACAGATACGTGACTTCTTTTCTCATTTGGAAATATTATTAGTGCCTTGGAAGTATTACGTAAACTTAATCCAAGAAAATATAAATAAAGAGAATACATTACAACAATAGTAGATGTTTTATTTCTTTCAAACTTAATTTTCATATGCTATTTAGAATATTCTCAGCTAAATCTGTTACTACTTATCTTAATACAGCCGATATGTCTGAAGTTCTAAAGATGATTCTCTTTTTTTATACTGAAATAAAAACTATAAAAGTATAAAGATGCAGTTTATAGTTACAATTAATTAGAAAAGATGATGAATGTATATTTCTAGATTTACATGTATATTAATGAAACATAACTATTTTATGTTAATTTCTTTGATTACCTTAATTCATTATTTAACTAATACTAAGAATAGTTTAGGAATAGACAAACAACTATATTTTATATGGGCCGAGTCGGATTCGAACCAACGATCCCCGCCATGTCAAGGCGGTATCCTAACCAGGCTAGACCACCGGCCCCCTCTGATGTATCTATTGTATTATTATTATAAGTGTTAGTTTGCTCGAGAGGAATACTGAGCACAGAATTATGAGGATTATGACTAATATCATCTCTAGTCTTATTGTTGTATTCGATATTGTTTCCCTGAAGATGAGGATATTCACTCAGTTCATCTAAGAAGCCATAGCTTTGACTAAGTGGTAGTTCTACTGATTGTAAGATATGTAATTTCTTTTTTATATCACTTTTAATCCTGTATTCATAAGCTTTTGATACTTTCTTTTTGTCTTTTAACTACTGTAACTCAGAATTAGTAAGAATTGATCCCATTATTACTCTATCTTAATATGGTTTACAAGCTTTGAATCTTTTTATTACTTACACGATTAGGTATATTAATAATATATTATATAGTCACAAATTAATACATAGTAAATACTCGGTAGTAAAAAATTAAATTTTGCCCGCACAAATAAAAAGTTTAAAATATTTACACTATTATTCTATTTATCCATCTTTAATTTATTATTTCATCCTTGATTTTAATTCCATTTTAATCCCTTTTTTAGGATTTAGTGTTATCCCTGGCTCTAATTTTATTCGTTGATTGGGCGCTAAACTCATTGTCCAAGATTTCATCATATTAGCTAAAATTAAAATGCCTTCTTGCCATGCAAAAGGTTCTCCAATACACCCTCGTAATCCTCCGCCAAATGGGAAATAAGCAAATCTAGGAAGATGTCTTTTAAAGTCATCTGTCCATCTATCAGGATTAAATAATTCGGGATCTTTATAGAATCGATTGTCTCTATGCATTACATACTGACTCATAAAGACTGAAGAATCTTTAGGGATAGTATATTCACCTAATTGGTAATCCTCCTTAACCATTCTGCCTATAGACCAAACTGGAGGATAGAGGCGCATAGATTCCCTTAAGACTTTTTCGACATATTTCAATTTAGGAATGTCTTTAACAGTAATATTTCTATCTGATTGTGTGTTATCTTTATTTTCAGAAGTATTTTCTCTCCTTTTATCTCGGATTAATGCATCTATTTCTTTAGTTAATTTTTTTTCTACATCGGGGTTTTGCGCAATAAGATAAAAAGTCCAAGTTAATGCATTAGCAGTTGTTTCATGACCTGCTAAAAGCATTGTAATCAGATGATCACGTATTTGTTTATCAGGCAACTCTGAATTGGAGTTATCTATTTCTTGAGAATTTTTTGTTATGTTGCTATTATCTTGTTTTATATCCTTAGTAAACGATTCACTAGTTTTTTGTATTAGTAGTAATTTTGTTAAGAGATCAGCATTATCTGATTTCAAAGAACTTACATCAGAAATATTTTTATCTTTAATCAATTTTTTTCTATCATCAATTAATTTATAAACTATTTTTTCAAGTGTTCCTTCAGCTTTTCTACTTTGTGCTACTTTAGGAAGAATAGGTATACTGTCTAATACATGTCCAATTGGATTCTGAAGTCTTCTTGAGTAATGTTTCATAATAGAAAATGCTTCTGTAAATTTTTCTGCTTCTTTAGTATTCATATCATAATTCATCATTGACTTACAAATTATCGCAAATGTTAGATCTATCATTTCTTTATGAATATCAATAATTGATCCATCTACCCATTGCTTGGACACATTTGTCGTATATTTAGTCATGATGGAACCGTAAGCTGAAATCTTCTTGGGAAGAAAAAATGGCTGTATTATCCTTTTTTGCGTATCGTGATGCTTTCCTTCGCTTGTCACTAATCCTTCTCCTATAAGCTTTTTAGCATTTTGTAAACGTTTACCTTTTTTAAAGTTAGGATGATCATAAATTAATACTTTTTCTATATAATCTGGATTATTTATCAAATAAACGTGTTGACGGCCCAACTTGAAATGAGACAAATCTCCATATTTTTCTGCAATATTTCTGAATGTATTTAGGGGGTCATGAAGAAATTTACGTAAAATTTTAGCCGGAAGTATTGAGGAAGGCCCTTCCGGATAATTTAGTTGCTTTTTCATATAACTACAGCAGAATACTAGAATATAAAATTTGAGGAAAAGAGATTATAATAAATAAAAAAGATGCTAAAAAAAATTCCTGCATATAATTTAGTAGACACACACAAATACTTAATTTTATTAACTAAACTAGGAACATTTAGTGAATTCAATATCATATAGATGCGAGAATATTTCATTTTCAATAATTTTAGTAATACCATACTAATATCAACTAACTATTACCTATTTTTGTACGTAAATTTACGCCAATTGAACTTAGCAATAGTCTGACAAAAAGTATGATATTTTTGTCACATTCGTTGGAATGGTAGAATAGCATGTAGAAAATACCATTGTAGAAAGATTCATCAACTATCTAATAATGTCTTGAGTTAATCTACAATATTATTATACGATGTATTTAAATGAATAAATAGTACGTATTAAATTAGAAAAATTAATTTTACAATATATTTAGTAAACAGCTTAAATTAGCAAAGGAAAAAAGAATTTGTTTTTAATATAATGTCGAGATCCTAAATTAAAGATTTTTTTTATGTTGAAATTGTATATATTAACGCCTTTTTTAGCTACAAAATAAATATAGTTTCTTCTTAAATTCAAATAATAATGGTCAAACCAAGACCGCCAGTGTGGTTTCGCTTACTGCAGATATTAAGTGGCATTATTCTACTCATTCTATCATCATTGGTAATAATATTTGGATTTCCTACATTTACATTAGAAACTATTATCACAATTCTCTCGATCACATTATTAGTGATTGGAATTGAAAGAATATCATTTGTTATATTATCATCTTCCGCATCAAATCACCTAACTGGTCGTAAAAAAGGCACTCTCTTTACGAATATTGGATTAGGAATATTAGCATTAACTTTTGCAATAATCTCATTTATATCACCGAAAAGTGTCTCTGGAATACCATTAGTTCTTTTATCTATATCCATAAGTGTAATGTTTAACGGGTTTGGCAGACTATTACAGGGCATACTTGCCAGAAAACAGACTTTTTGGTTCAGGATAACTAGTATAAGTCTTGGTGCTTTATCTATAGGGGCAGCGATTTTTGTTGGAAATTCTGACACATTTGGAATTGTCTTTCCTATTAGAATATTATTTGGAATACTTCTTATTCATGGATTAGCGATGATTATTTTTGGTTCTATTGGAAAATTATCAATAGAACAAATGTTAAGGAAGTAATTTTTAAAAGAAGAAATTGTTTTAAAATATTAAATAAAAATTCATTAATTTTAATCGAATTTTATAAATTAATAAAAATTCCAAATTCTAGATTATTCAAGTCTAGCATTATTTTAAAATATGTTTCAAAAATCAATGGAGCAACTAAATGTATTGATTACAATTTTGACGTTATCGGTTATTTGGAACTCAAGTTTTATATCCATAAAAATAGTTCTTGATTTTATTCCATCTCTATTTGCTTTTAGAATTAGATTGTTAGCGTCATGACGTACTTAATTTTAGTATCATATCTATTCAGTAAAAAGAATTTTGAAATAAGATCTTAATCTGCAAGAATTTGCTTTTTCTTGGTATATTATTAATGGTTGTAGAATTAGAATTACTTGTTTGGGGCCACAATATCTTTTTTAGAATGATTTAAATTATATCATTATATTATGAGTTGTATTACTATTAATTTTTATTTTTCATACGAAAACTACACTTCTTGATAAAGTAGGTTTGGGATTTGGTTTTGGAGGTATCTAATAGTTGTTTCCTTCTATTGAAAGTAATGACGTAAGTTCATTGCTTTAGGCAATTGGATTCATATTTTGTGATAAATTAACTTCACAGAATGTATTTTTTTCTGCAGGAATGTTTATGACTATTGGTGGAATAATTTTTTTATAATAATAAGTGTCATTATTAGAGAAATAAATTTACTTCTTTCTATATCTAATATAGATTTGAATTTAATTCTATTATATCTATTTTTAATATTCATCTGTGCAATAATAGAATATGCAGAATTTTATTGGTTACTTAAGAAAACATCAACTCCTAAAGAAAATACATTCACATATATGATTCCCATTGTATCTATATTTTTAGGAGTTATTCTTGATTAATCCATAACTTAATGGTTGTTGCGAGTATAATTACTTTAATAGGAGTATCTTTAATTGTTATAAAATCTTATTATATTTTTAAAATTTATAAAAAGTAAAAATGATTTAAAATATTATTTATATTACTACAAAGAACACAATAGAAATGGAGTTTATATTTATTTTTGTACCAATTAGGTTTCAAAAAAGAACATAAATTACTATGTATATTTCTGGTTTAGTCAATTTGAGTAATATATCTAATGTAGAACCATAAATAGGTAGTTTCTTGTTATCTCATTTAACTATCAAAAATTCTTATCCATTCGAATGTTTAATTTTATTATGATCTGTGCTGTATGCAAAACTTGGATATAGAGTCATTCCTCCATCTACTAATAACGTCGTTCCAGTGACATAACTGGCTTTGTCTGATGCTAAAAATTCGACAACATTTGCAATTTCTTCAGGTTTACCTATCCTTCCCGTTGGAATTCGCTTAAGTACATTTTCTAATTCTACTCGATCGGTTTGGAGTTCAATATTCATATCAGTTTCAATAGCTCCTGGAGCTACTACGTTAGCCCGTATTCCAAATTGAGCCAATTCCAATGCCATGGTTTTAGTCATCATTTCTATTCCTGCCTTTGATGTCGCATATGGGACATAATGAGGTTTAGGTATAACCTGATGAACTGATGATATATTAATAATACATCCTCCTGTTGGATTCTGTTGATTCTGCATATGTTTCACAGCTTCTCTGCTACATACAAAAGGTCCTGTAAGATCTACTGATATGGTTTGATACCAATCAGATAATGTAGTTTCGGTTAATGGAATATCTTTCTGAATTCCGGCATTGTTTACTAATACATCAATTCTTTGATAATGTTTAATAGTTTCATCAATTAAACGGATGCAATCCTCTTCTTTTGAAATATCAGCAGTTATAGCTATTGAATCACATTTTGGATTAGAATCCTTTATCTGTTCAGCTATGTACTGAGCTTCATTAGGCTTTCTTGAATTTACAACAATCCCGTAATATTCATTTGAGTTAGCAAAAGCTAATGCTATTGACTTTCCTATTCCTTTACTAGAACCAGTAACAACTGCTACTTTTTTATTTTCTAACATATAATTTCATAAAATATATAGGTTAAAAAATATAATGATATCCATTTTTAGAATAGTAGATAACAGGTATTAATTTAAGGACATGTCACTTTATTTTTTATAATTTTAACAATCAGAATTAAAATTCTTATGAATTTTTATCTACAATTTTATAATAGTAATTAAAGTTTTCAAATATCTTCTAGGTCCAAATGAATTTATTCCAACAGGACAATGTTTTCTTCTATACATAGAATATCATTTATTCTTATTATTATCCCTATATCTTTTATTTTCATGATGGAGATTAAATAAAACCATCAAAATAATGTTCTTAAAGTATAGATACATTTGAAAATCTTATTTCATAACTTATTGAAAATAAATGATATTAAATTTATTTGTTCAGAGTTAAATTTATAAAAATTAATTCTTAAAATATAAACTTCTAGACATTTTGACGTCTAAGTTTTTTAAAAATTATTGATAATGAATCATCCTTTACTTTTATAATTATGACTACTATTGATGCTATAAATACAACTTGCATTATCTCTAGTGATATTGATATATCATCATATGGAGAATTTAATCCAAATATTTTTTCTGGTGCGTTTGTAAATAACCATGCTAATATTATGATGGAAGATATGGAAATTCCAATATAAAGTCTTTTTCTGTTCCATGTACTCTTTAAGTACGGCACAATCCAAAATATTTGTGCTAAACCTATAACCAAAAAGAACATAATAAATTTCATATCAAATTGGACACTAATATATAAATATATCAAAAATATTGTTCCTATTCCTCCAACTATATACCATATTTTTCCCCATTTCTTTACCAAAGGTACTATCCAAAATACTTGAATTATTCCGCTTAAAAGGAGGAATATAGACGGTGTTGACTCAAAACCCATAAATAAAGATACTATCAATATATGTGATATTCCGGCTATGGCCGTAGATATGATGGCAACATAAAAAATGGTTTTATTTTTAGATATAAATTTATATTTTCTATTTAATGTATCCATTAGGTTGTATGCAAATATTATTTGTCCTATGGCCACAATTATTGCGAAAAATAACATTAAAGGCATTGACCACGCAAATTCTTCTGGCATTATTGCCTCCCTTCTAATAAATCCTGCAAAACCAAGATAGGTGAAAAGAAAGGATATTCCAAATCCTCCAATCAACGTTAGTAGAAGATGAACTATTCCAAGAGTTTTATTAAATGCTACTTTAGTGATGGCTGGAATAATCGAATATATTAACCCCATAGCAAATAATACACTACCCATTAATAGGGTTAGATGTATATGTCCAACTATATTCATTGTATTATGTAGATATACATCTTGACCCCACCATCCAGTTTGTGTACCGGTATATCCACCAAACGCCCATCCTGCTATGCCTGATAACATAAACAATGAAGTAAGGTTCCATGATATTTTTGAACGAAATATGTACATCATAATGGTCATTATAGTTAGACCGGAAGGAAATACGATAGCTAGACTAGATGTTTGTGCAATAAATTTTAACCATTCGGGATTAGGCATATCCATAAATGCATGATGAGTAAAAACAGTCATTGTAAAAATAAAATAAAATGGCCACGATCTATATGCCCATTTATCGTAAGAAATTATTTTTTTGGCATAACGTGGAATATAGTAATATGCTGCTCCTAGGAACGAAAATAATGTAAAGTATACTATAGGATGACCAAAAAACCACCACGCATCTTTTGTAAATAACCAACTTGGTTGAAAATTAGGATTAAGAAGAAAAGTAAAACCAGTAAAAAGTTGAGTGAATAGCCCAAAATTCCCTACAAATTGGACCATTGCATTTACAAATATCCCTACTACTACTATCGACATTGCGGGTATTGCTAATCTATATTTTCTTGGAAACCAAGAACTAATTCCTAAAACAGATATCCATCTAGTAGATGCTGGTAAATATTGAACAGTAAGAGAATCATCTCTTATTTTATCTTCTTTCTTTATAATATCTTCATGATTTTCAAGAACTCTATTATTTGATATATTGGACATCTGTTCTGTTTTCTGAATTCCTGCTGCAATTTTTCCAGATAAAACTGTAGCAATGATATTAATACAAAACATAACAAGTGCAATACCTATTAACACATCACCTATCAAAAATATTACAGCAGAATGGATATTCCATCCATCATTACCAGGCTGAAACGTTAGTGGCATAAGATTATACCAACCAGCACCAAAAAACATTGTTCCTGCTATAATTAAAAGGATAACACCTGAATTGAGGAAACAAAAAGATAATATTGCTAAATTCATACTTCGCAAAGGTTTTTTTCCAAATTTACTTATAAGATAGTAACTTATTCCAACGGTAAGCATGGAAATAAATCCAAAAAACATTACTTGACCATGAATTGTTAAAGAAGCATAAAAGAGACCTAATGTTTTTTCTGGATCGATAAAAATAAATGCGTTCGATTGTATTAGACGCATAACAAGTGCTAACGAACCTGCTATCAAAAAATAAATGATAGAGGCAACTATAAACATGATAGTTAAATCGGATACTTCTTTTTTGACCTCATATTTAGGTATTGGACTTTCTTCTTTCTCATAAAATTCGGATTTGGACATAATAAAATATTCCTATTGTGACTAGCCTAAACTTTAAGTTGCATGAATTGTTATTTCAGACATCATGTAAGGATGTAACCAACCACAATACTCTAAACATTTTATAGTATATGTTCCAGGTTTATCAAAGGTATAGTAGAAAATATTATCATATCCAGGAACTACTTGCATTTGCATTAGAATAGTATCCATACTTTTTGAACTAGATAAAATACCGAAACCATGATTGACATCTTCAGATATTGCGATAAATTTTACTGTTTCTCCTGCTTTAACATATATTTCTTTGTTACCATTTGAATCAGAAATCGTTGTATTGTTCTTTTGTATTGCGGTTTGTTCAATAACCATATTATTACCTTTATTTATGTATCCTACATCTTCAAATTCCCAAAACCATTGAGCTGATGTTACTTTTATTGCATGAACAGTTTGATTTTCTGGTATCTTATCAAAAGCCATCGAAGGCATCCAAGGAATTCCCATATACCAAAACCAAATTAGAATTCCAGCTACAAAAATTGCCCAATACCTTTCTGCATGATACTTGTATAAACGGTATTTGGCTTTGTCAAAACTCGTTAGCGTAACCTTGCTCGACCTAGTTGATAACATTACATATATAATAAAACCAGTTGTAACAAGAATTGCAACAGTCAATGTTTCTACTAACCAAGGAATTCCAAATCCCAGGTCAGCCGCAAGATTAACTTCAACCAACTTGGTATTTTTGGTTGTAGTTGCTATTATATTTTTACAAAAGCATTAAAGAATTCAATTTATCTCTAGTCTTTAATATAATATATCGTATAATTTATGTTGCATAAAATATAATAAATACATTACATTTATAAGTAAATGTGCTCTTAGTAATGACATAGTGTTCCAAAAAAAGCAGGTTCTAATAACTAATAATAAATCGTCACAAAATAATATTAAAGAATCAAAAGCTCTAACAACTTTTCTTGAAACTGCAAAATTAGGAAACAGAAATACTGCAATTCAATATCAATCACGTCTTGTAGCATTTGACGATTTCATAAACCAAAAATATGTAATAAATTTGGATCAACTTATTGAAAAATTAAATCATATGGAATTGGATCCATATGATATTTTAAACCAATATTGTATTTATTTGAAGAATAATAGCAATATATTACCATCAACATTTCGCGACAAGATCATTACTACTAAAACATTTCTTGAATATAATGATGTAGAAATAAGCCCAAAAAAATTCAAGATTAAGGTAAGATTTCCAAAAACTGTATTAAGAAATAAAGAAGCAATTGACAAAAAAGATATAATTAAAATTTTGAATGGAATATCAGATTTAAGACTCAGAACATATGTCCTTTTACTAGCTTCTACTGGTCTTAGGGCAACTGAAGCTTTATCGATTAGAATTAAAGATATTAACATGGATTCTGATAATATTTCCAAAATAACTATCAGAGGCGAATATACAAAAACAAAAACTGATAGATTTGTATTCCTTACCAATGAAATGGCAGATCAAATTAAAACATGGTTAGATTATAAATATAGAAAACGCAGAGTTTGTTTTAAAGATAGAATAACCGGTAAAAATATAACTGAAAATAGAAAACCAAACAGAAAGCCTAACGAATTAATTTTTTCATTAAATAGAAACGACAAAGCCAAACCAGAAACATTTTATGTTAATTTTGCTAGCTCATTTGCAAAAACATTAGATAGGATGGGAATGGGAGATAGAGAAGACGGAAATGAAACCAGGCGAGAAATTACTTTACATTCATTTAGGCGTTTTGTAAAAACTACGATTTCTGATCTTGGATATTCAGATTATTCAGAATGGTTCATTGGTCATTCCGGTTCTACATATTGGAGAAAGAAAGAAGGTGACAAGATAGCGATATTTAGAAAGATTGAACCATATCTTACTTTTCTCAATATCCATAATTTGGAGAGACAAGGTGCCGATTTACAAACACGAGTAGAAGAATTACAAATAATAAATCAATCATTAAGAGAGAAAGACAAAGTAAAGGAGGATGCCTTAGCATTGTTATCAGATAAAGTAATGACATTAATGAAAGAAGTACAAAATATTAAAAATAAATAATCTAGAAATTAAAAAATTAATTTTTTAATAAGTCTAATATGGTTTAAAAAACTGAATGATACCAGTACCACAAATTTTACATTTTTTAGTTGGCAATTCGTTAGGATTTAAAATAATTCCATTAAGATATCTTATAATAGAAATTGAAATATAATCCAGTTTTTTGCAATTATTACATATACATTTGATGGTAATAAAATCAGTATGTTCTCTAACATGATATCGCTGCATCTCGTACCTAGAGGAATTATCTATTCTTTGCTCAATCAATTTTTGTAAATGTAATTTTCTTGTATGTAAAAATCTAAATAATTTTTCATCATTATCAAATATATTGAGAGCATCTAACCATTGTAGATATAATTTTCGAGTTAATCGTTTGTTATTAAACGGTAAGAAAATTAGTTGATTACACAAGTCATGAAAGTTTTCAATTTCTGAAAAGAGGTTTATATTTTCGATAAAAGATCTTATACAATCATAAAACAAATGATTTTCTCTGCATTTTTTAATATATTCGGATACAAATGTATTAAAATTAGACGATGGTGCGTCTCTGAAGACCTTTTGCATAAATGCATAAATTTGTTCTACTATTTCATTTCTTGTGTTACCACCACGATAAAATTCTAAAAGCATTAAAGTGAATTGTCCAAAAACTGTTAGCTCGTATTCTTTTGTAATTGCTGTTCCTTTTAATGCTTCAACTAACTCATATTTTATCAAATTATATTCTGATAATTTTTTTAAATAATTTTTTACTTTTTCCTGACGATTTTCAATATTCTCAGATCTTTGTTTAGTTTTATCAACAGACATTAAATATTCTTTATTATTATCTAAGAGCCAATTTGTAAGATCATAAACCCTGAACTTACTTTTTAATAAACCATATCTCAAAATATCTCTATTAAATAAAATTTCATTTTGTTCTCTAGTATTTTGATACTCTTGAAATAGTTCTGGAAAAAAGAATTTAATTTGACTAAATTCAATAGTCATATTACCTTTTCTACAACGTCTGCACAGTATAGTAAATTTTTCGTATTTTGTTACCATTTCCATAAAAAACAATATGTCTATATTTTCTGGAATATGAATTTTGCAAAAGTCACAATATCCTTCTATCGTTAAAAAATTTGGTGTTTTTCTAGTTTCAAAACGTTTCTTTTGATATTCATTATAATCTTTAACGTATTTTGATATTACATCTTCTAAATGTAATTTCCTAGAATATAAGAATAAGTCGTAATTCTTTTCACTTAACTCTTCCAACGAATATTCAAATAATTCCCAATGAATTTCTTTATCTAATAATATTGATTCGTTTACAAGTCGTAGAAATTGAATTGTATTATGTAACATATTTGCATTATTTTTTAGAACACTGAGCATATTATCTATATAACTTTTCAGATATCCATGATCTTTACAATTTCTAAGATAAAGTGAATAAAACTCCATTTCTGAACTTAATCTTTTTTTATATAATGATTGCAAAAAATCATAGATTTCATCATAAATAAATTCATTATTGTTATCGTGTAATCCCAATAATAAAGCAACAAGAACTCCCTCATGTGTAAAGTTGTATTCTTTTGTATCATAATTTCCTTTAGATGCAGGAGTATTCCTAGATTCAATAATTTTTAATAATTCAAGATTTTCTAATATACGGTAAACAGGCTTTAATTTATTTTTTATTTTGATATATTGTTTTCGTCTTTTTTCATTTTTTGTTTCACTTCTTAATATTGGATTATTTTCTATTAACCACTTAGTAATATCCCAACATCTGAAATTTTTATCAATCTTAACTACCTCATAGCCATATTTCATTACATCCATATTAATAATTGTGATTTTGGAATATTTGGGAAGATGTTGTTTCGTTTTGTTTTGATTTGTTGATCCTACATTATTTTTTTTATTATGATCTTTTGTTTCTATTTCTTGAAAGAATATAGAAAAGGTTGACGATTTTTTAATATTTGTACCATGCATGGACTCCTATACATTCCCAAATATTAAGAATGACTATAAGAAGATATTGTTATAATGAAAAATTTCAATAATTTGAAAGATAATATAGATATTACAATCATTACTGGTAAGGACTCATTTATAATTCTTCTTACCAAGAAAGTGGCTGATGTATTAAAATTAGAAAATAACAACATTAGGTATAAAATCCAGAACGGTTGTTTGGTAATCAGCAGGAAAACTGAATCTGAAAATGATTCGACTAAAGATGGAGGGAATTTTAATGATTGAAGGTAATAATCAATATACCATAAATTCGGTAGATCTATTGTCATTCTGCATCGATGTTATTCAGAAAGAAGTAAAAGAAGATGATAAACTCGTCAAACAAATTCTATTTGTTATGTTCAGTGCGTATTCAAATAATCCGCTGAATTTGGCAATAAACGCGCCACCCGGAGAAGGAAAATCATATATTTTGACTAAAGTAGGTAATTTATTTCCTAAAGAAGACATTTTGTTTATTTCAGGAATGACTGAAAAAGCATTATTTCATAGAAAAGGAAAACTAGTAATAAAAGATGAAAATGGGATTTGTATACCTGTTGAAGACAAAATAAACGAATTAGAAAGACAAAT
This sequence comes from Nitrososphaeraceae archaeon, assembly GCA_050043595.1. Classification (GTDB taxonomy): domain Archaea; phylum Thermoproteota; class Nitrososphaeria; order Nitrososphaerales; family Nitrososphaeraceae; genus TH1177. The sequence continues at coordinate 13,297 of JBNAIF010000089.1, forward strand.
TGAAGAGAAAGAATTTGAAAGGAAACAGACCAGAAACACTGATTTAAAGCAAGGATTAACTAGTCAAATCAAAGAATTTGAAAAACAAAAGAAAGATTTACCAAATAATGCTATTAAACTCATAGATTTAAGAAATAAAATCTTGGTATTTTTAGATACGCCGCCGACCGGATTGCTAAACGCAATTATGTCATTACTATCTCATGATCAATATGAAGTAGAATATGAATTCGTAGATACACATAACGGAATAAAAACAAGAAATAATGTTTTACGAGGATGGCCTGCGGTAATATTTGCGCAAGCGATTGACTCTTCTCATCATCCAAGGTGGCCAGAAATAGAAAGGAGATTTATAATCACAAATCCAAAAATGGAAAAGATAAAGTATAAAAAAGCAATTGAATTAATTGGAGATAAACGGGGATTACCAGATTTTGTATATGAAGAAGAAATAGTTAGTGACCAAGAAAAAGAACGAGCAAAAGAAATTATAAAACATACAAGAAATGAAATGATTGATTTATCAGGTAAAGTAGCATCTGGCAAAAATATAGTCATTATTCCTTTTAACGATACTATAAAAGAATCATTGCCAAAAGAGAAGGCTTCTGATATGACTTTTGCTGACCGAATATTTCGATTGTTAAACTTGATTCCACTTGTGAAATCATCAGAAAGACCAAAGATAGTAATTCGGAAAGAAGGAAGCATCACTCTAAAAAAATACCCTCTCACATTGTTTGAAGATTTGTCCGAAGCATTATTTTTAATGGAATATGGTGAAGGATTAAGACCTTATGTTCATGAATGGTTTTACAATGTATTTGTTAAAAAATATAATGAAAAAAGTGAACCAAATTCAAAAAAAGATAGTTATGGAGAAACAATAACAGAAGATAAAAGAGGAATAACAACGGCGGATTTGGTAATCAAAACAGTTGAAAAAACCGGCAAACCTTTTACCAAAAAACAAATTCTAGATACATATGTATATCCATTAATCAATCAAGGATATATCGACAGTATAAGAAGTAAGATAGACGGCCGCGAAAAGATATACTATCCAATAATTACTACTGAAAAAAATAAGAATTTGTTCGAAATTGATCAATCGAATAATTTATCATACAAAAGAAAACTAATTGTTGAAAATTCTACATCATTTCCATCAAAAGAGTATATAAAATCTAGAATTCAGGCAGTTTTGAAATATTCGGAGAAAGATACACTTGTAAATAAAATTGTTGATAACAATGAAACTGATATTATCTTAGATGAATTAGTAGATAGATACTATGATAATGCAAATGAATATTTCAGTTTAAAGAATGATTCCAATAAAGATGGATCGTCTTTATCTATAGAAAATACTCAAATAGATAATTCCTTTACAAAAGAATATTCAGAATTATCTAATAATGATCAAAATACATCTAACAATAATTTATCTAAAACAGATTATTTTAGCAAAGAAAAAACTTTTGAAAATGATGCTGCCTCCGAATATTCAGAAAATATCAAAAATGAAGAAAATTTATATAGTATTAAAGAAAATGATATAAATTACACAAAAAATACAGAAAAACAATCAAAAAAATTATTCGAAGAAGCAAAAACGAATAATTTCTTATATTCAAACGATGTGAAAGATGAAAGGTATGAATGTTATTACTGTGAAAAATTTTCTCCTACTAGTGATAAACTAGTATATGAAAAACATGTTCTTAATCTTCATCCTGGAAAACGCGCATATCCATTTCTTAGTGAACTGAAAGAAATGGGAATAAAACCAAAAGAAAAGAGCTGGGAGAAATAGTAAATTCAGTGATAACAAATGATTCTTAATTATATTTCATTAGTAACAAAAGAAAATATTGAAACTATTTTATCAAAAATAGAAGATATACAACAACAAAAAGATTTTCTCAATCTAATGTTAAAAATTGATGTAAGAATATCTACAGAACCTGTTATAGTTGGCGATAAATTCTATTACAAAATCTGGATAATAAAAAGAAGCACTAGAAATAAAGCACATCTAAAATGGTATTATCCTATAGCAGAGATAAAAGAAAAATCTAAATCAATTTTTAATCTTTCTGAAATACTTGAGAGTATCAGATTGGTTGCGGATGTACCCAATGATTTTGAAGAATATTGTGAAATCCATCTATTAGAACCATCAGATCCTGTATGTAGAAATGATTATCTCTATGATTTAGACAGAGCAGAAAGGTTCAAAAAATTCATGACACAGAATGAAATAAGATCAATTCCATTTTGTGTTGACAAGGATTATCATGATTCCAAAGATAATATAATCAACATGGAAAACGAAGATGTCTTACGATCAATGGGTTATTCAATAATTTCATTAAAGGATAAAAAAGAATACGACATACTTCAGGATCTAGTAAATTCATTAGAATATTATGGAACCATTATAGATTCATATGGATTAGAAAACACTAAGGACGAATTTAATGAACAATTATTTTTTACCGTTCAAGATGATAACCATTTAAAAAATATAATAAAAGATATTAAAACATATAATAAAATTGTGATAGAATATAAAGACTATCTAAAATATTTGATCAAAAAATATAACATATATCCTTCAGGAAATCTGGATAAGAGAATAGCATTTTATCTTGACAATAATAAAACAATTGCTAATAAATTCATACATGTTGTTATAGACTATACATTTTTTTAAAACCTTTATTTTTTTAAAGAAAAACTCATTTAGAATTAATATCTTTTGTTTAACTATGTGATATTAAATGTGCACTAGTTTTATAGCATTTAGGACTAAATCTTGTAACTCTATATTCAGTTAAACGTTTGAATGTAATTAGGTTGCCACTAAATCTTTTCATTCATATCTATTCTAAAGAATTAAAGACAGTAAAAAAATTAGAATGGAGATTCAAATATATTGTTTAAACAATTGTAACTGATTTTATTAGACATAGTGAAAAAAAGAGATTAGTTTGATTGACCTACATCAAATTCACCAAGGATAAATAATCATATTTTTTTAGAATTGTAGAAAAGGTTAAAACAAATAAATTCAGAATAAGAAGGATGAAAAACATAGTTCTTACATCTAGCCTTATTTTCTTTTTATTCTCATTTTCTATTAGTTTTGTGTATGCTCAACAAAATGATACAGAAACTGTTGATGTTGAAATGCTGTTTAATAATGGAGTTGATCTATATTTTTCAAGTAATTACAATGATGCAATAGAATGGTATGATAAAGCATTAATGATTGAACCAAACGACGTGAATATACTATTCGCAAAAGGATTGGCATTGCTTAAGTTAGAAAAAGGACTAGATGCAATGGAGTGGTTTGATAAAGCATTAATGAATGAACCAAATAGTACTTTTCTATTAGAGGGTAAAGGATCCGCATTACTTATGCTAGGAAAATATCAGGAAGCATTAGAGTGGTATGATAAGTCAGTGTCGATAAAACAAAATAATAACATGTTATCTAATAATTCTGATTTATTCTACAATAAAGGTTTAGCATTATTTAATTTGGGTGAACATGAGGAATCAATACAATTATTCGATCAAGTGATTGAAATAGAACCAAATAATGTTAAGGCATTATACAACAAAGGTACCGCACTATCTAATTTAAATAAATATCAAGAAGCATTAGAGTGGTATGATAAAGCATTAGAGATAGAGCCGAATTATACTGATGCATTATACAACAAAGGTACCGCATTATTGAGTTTAGGCAAATACCAGGAAGCACTAAAGTTATATGATAATGTACTAAAGATAGAACAAAATAATAATATCAAATATAATAACTCTAATTTATTATCTAATATAGGACTAGCACACTATAATTTAGGTAACTATCAAGAAGCATTAAAATCATATGATAATGCATTAGAAATAGAACCCACACATCTCCAAGCATTATTTAATAAAGGTCTAGTGTTATATGAGTTAGGACAATATCAAGAATCTATTGAGTCATATGATAAATTCATCAAGATCAATCCAAATGATGTTAATAGTTTAACAGCTAAAGGAACATCATTAGTCAAACTTGGCAAATATAATGAAGCGCTACAACTATATGAAAAGGCCTTGAAGATTCAACCTGATCATGTTTATACATTAGCAAATAAAGGACTAGTGTTATTTGACATTGGTCAATATCAAGAAGCAATAGAAGTTTATAATAAAGCATTAGAAATTGAAACTAATGAATATGATATAGATCTGATATTATCCTATAAAGACGAAGCATTATCTAAGATGAATTCAACTAATAATACAAATTAGTCACAAAACATATATTTAATTCTTTTAAATGATATAAAATATGAAAAATATCTTTATTATATTCAGCATTATTTTCTTTTTATTCATATTTTCGATTGGATTTGTATCTGCTCAACAAAATGGTGATGTTGAAGAATTATTCAATAAAGGAAATGAACTTGCTTCCTTAGACAAATATCAAGAAGCAATAGAGTGGTATGATAAAGTACTTGAAATTGAACCAAATCATGTTAATGCATTATCTGATAAGGGTGTAGTATTAGAAAGAATGGGTAATTATACTGAAGCAATAGAATTGTATGATCAAGCATTAAAAGTAGAACCAGATAATGCTGTACTATTATACAACAAAGGTGCATCTTTATTTTTCTTAGACAAATACCAGGAAGCAATAGATTTGTATGATAAAATATTAGACTTTGATCTTCGATTGGTTAATGTATCACACAATAAAGGATTAGCATTATCTAATTTAGACAAATACCAAGAAGCAATAGAATGGTATGATAAAGCGTTAGAGATCAATCCAAACCATGTTGATGCGCTATTCCAAAAAGGAAACGCATTTTTTTATTTAGGTAAATACCAAGAAGCAATAGAATGGTATGATAAAGCGTTAGAGATCAATCCGAATCATATTAGTACATTATCAAATAAAGGCTTAACATTACACAATTTAGGTAAATACCAAGAAGCAATAAAGTGGCATGATAAAGCGTTAGAGGTGGAACCAAATTATTTTTATGCACTATACAATAAAGGAAACGCATTTCTTGATCTGGGTAAATACCAAGAAGCAATAGAGTGGTATGATAAAGCGTTAGAGGTGGAACTAAATCATGTTTATGTTTTAATTGATAAAGGTGTGGCATTATCTAATTTGGGTAAATACCAAGAAGCAATAGAGTGGTATGATAAAGCGTTAGAGGTGGAACCAAATGATGGTACTACATTATACAATAAAGGAAACGCATTTTTTGATCTGGGTAAATACCAAGAAGCAATAGAGTGGTATGATAAAGCGTTAGAGGTGGAACCAAATGCTGTTGATGCATTAACTAACAAAGGAATAGCAGTAAGTAATCTAGGTAAATATCAAGAAGCAATAGGATGGTTTGATAAAGCGTTAGAGATCGAATCAAATAATAGTGATACATTATCTGCTAAAGAGAAAACACTTTCTATATTAAATTCAACTAATAATATAAATTAGTCACAAAACATATATTTAATTCTTTTAAATGATATAAAAGATGAAAAACACCGTTATTACATTTAGTATTATTCTCTTATTTGTATTTTCTATTGGGTTCGTATATGCTCAACAACAAAATGATACAGAAACTGTTGACGTTGAAGCATTATTTAATAAAGGAAATGAACTTGCTTTATCAGGAAAATACCAAGAAGCAATAGACTTGTATGACAAGATATTAGAAGCAGGTATAGAACAGGTAACTTTATTACAAAATAAAGGAGCCGCATTAGTCTATTTAGGCAAATATCAAGATGCGATAGAATGGCTTGATAAAGCATTAGAAATAGAGCCAAATGATGTTAATGTTTTACACCTTAAGGGAAATGCGCTATTTTCCTTAGGCAAATATCAAAATGCGATAGAATCATATAATATAATTTTAGAGGTAGATCCAAAAAATGTTATTATATTAAGTAATAAAGGATTATCATTTCATGAACTAGGTAAGTATCATGAAGCAATAAAATGGTATGATAAGGCGTTGGCTGTACAAAAAAATGATACTACTGCGCTATATAATAAAGGATTGACATCATATCATTTAGGCAACTATTCAGAAGCAATACAATTTTATGATAAGGCACTTAATATTGATCCAAATCATGTTCATGCACTGTACAATAAAGGATTAACATTACATGAGTTAGGTAAATATCAAGAAGCAATACAATTGTATGATAAGGCACTTAATATTAATCCAAACGATACTAAAGCCTTAAACAATAAAGGAGCAGCATTAGACCAACTAGGTAAATATCAAGAAGCCATTAAATTGTATGATATGGTATTAGAGGTGAAACACAATAATGTTAAAGCGTTTGCAAATAAAGGATTATCTATAGATACCTTAGGTAAATATCAAGAAGCAATAGAGTGGTATGATAAGGCGTTAGAGGTGGAGCCAAAATATACTAGTGCATTAATTGGTAAAGGTAATTCATTATCCAATTTGGGTAAATATCAAGAAGCAATAGAATGGTATGACAAAGCACTGGAAGTAGAACCAAATAATATTCTTGCATTAGAAAATAAAGGATCAGTATTACTTACACTAGGTAATGATCAAGAAGCGCTTAAGTTGTATGATAAATTACTTGAGATATATCAAAATAACAGTAATACAGAATTTACTAATATTTCTTTATTACATAATATTGGAATAGCACTTTCTAATTTAGGACAGTATCAAGGTGCATTAGAAGTTTATAACGAAGCCTTGGAAATTGATCAAAATAATATTGATGTACTTTCCGCTAAAGAAAAAGTACTGTATATGATAAATTCAACTGATATAGTAAATTAATTATTGATTTTAATTTTTGTCATATTATAAAACAAACTATTATAGAGTTTGAAATTGTTTCGTGTGTATGATACTATCAAACGAAAACTTATACGTTGAAAGTAATTTGCAGCAGATATAAGAAAAAATGAGATTAATGAAAGCTTAGTTATTATCTTCATACTGTAAAAGTCTTTTTCATTGTACTAAAATTATCGAGAATATACTCTTTTTAAATTTGTGTCATTAGTCCTCTAGATAAAAACGTTCGTTGTTTACATCCAACATTCAATTAATTTCCATCGATTTCATGTTGATGTTCTTTCATTTGAATTATTTTCAATCATTAGAAAATAATGGTGAAAGATCTGCATAGAGTCTGACTGAACTTACCAATCCTTCATTATTTCTATCTGTAAATGCTACAGCTCTAATGGTAATGTGTTTTCCATTATTTTTAATAAAATGATTTAAGGCTTCTAAAACAAATGAATAATCATTACCATAAATGTTAAGTAAATCATGAGTCGCTTTGTCAAATAATTTCCAAAATGAAGAAAGATCTTTTAGAATAGACTCTTTGCCTTCAATTCAAACCAGAATTTTTTTACTCTATAATAACGAAAAATAAATAATATAGATCAGGAAATGAACGAAATATCAGTGGTTTCTAACCATTTGAATATTCTTTAATTTTAAATTATCATCTAGAATCTTTAATTTCAATGTCTCGGAATGATTTTTTCCACTTATACGATTAAAGACTTCTTTATTATTATCTCTGAGAAGAAAAAATAAATCAAGACAATATTGAGATAAATTATTGGTGATTACATCCAAAGAGGGATCATCAGTCATAATAACATATTTGTCTTTAAACTCATTCCAAGATGTTATATCTGGAAAACTTAGTGTACTAGATGAATATTTGTCTCTATAGATAATAAGTTCACTATTAACGTTATATTCTATGGCTGGCCAAATTCTGTAACCATGTTTATACGCATTATACGATTCCTTAAGATATAAATAACAAGGAGAAATTTCATCATTTAAGATCTTTTTAATATTTTTAATAGAATTAGAAATTATATTATAATGTTGAGTTTTATCAATATAATCATATCCAAAAATTTTTATCAAATTTTCATCATCAATATTTGTTTTCAATTCTTCATAAAATTTTGGTATATCCCCTGGATAATATTTAGAAACCAAATCTAATATTTGTAGTGGATGTTTATTTGTCAAAGATGTTGATGGTGATTTATCTTTTTTTACTAGATAAAATGCTCTTATTAAAGCTCCTAATGCTTCCGCAAAATGGCAAAATCGTGCAATTATTTCATATCTAAAAATAGCAATTTTCTTATTTCTGATTGGATCTTCTTTAGGTAAGATATTATCAAGAGATCGTAAAAGATGTCTGTGCATATCAATAACGTATTTTATTGAATCCAATTCATAATGATCGTATAATAATTGTGTCATTGTCATTTCTTTTAAAGGGTTAGGAACATTATCATTTGACATTTGTTATTTGATATTGATTTACAATCCTACCAATATATTAAAATTAATGCGATTTAAATAATTTATAATTCAAATTAATTAAAAAACTTAAAGCGTTAAATACTAAAGTCTACATATCTCATATGTAATAACATCTTTTAAGCGATTTTATTCCACAAATATAATTCCACAAGTCTACAATTTGATCCTACAATTTTTCTGGTATTTTTCATCCATCACACAAATTATGGAATACGTCCTTTGATCTTGATGAAATCATTGCCGCCCGAACGTTTATACTTGTAGCAATCTTTGATATCAAATTCTTCGTAAACTGCGCATATCTTTATTTTCTTATCTAATTCATCTCTATCAAATTCAAGATCAAATTTCTTGGTACATTCTGCACAAACTGATTTTTTCTTTCCTTCTGCAATTAGTTTCACTTTACTGTCAATGTCTTTATTATTGTATTTTATAGATAATACATATTCATCAGTAGTTAATTCATCTGGAAAATATCTATCATTTATTTTATCAAAATCTATTTGTATGTCTGGAGCCGCGCTTACAGAATTTACCATTACTAGTGTTATTAAAACCATTGAAAAGAATAAACCAAATTTTAAGACCATTTTATTTTACTTATTTTGAATTTGCCTGATCTATAACTTTTGGAACTATCATTTCTATCCATTTCTGAAAGTCATCTTCTGACCAATTATTTTTTGTATCTAGAAATGAAAACATGATTGTAATGTCTTTGTTTAATTTTCCTTTGATGAACACATATTCTCCATGAAATATTGAGCCGTCTTTATTGTATTGCAGATCGGCACCATGAACTACTCCTTCATAGCCATCTTTATTAGAATAATCAGAAGTCTCTCCTAATCTCTCAAGTGTATGAGTTTCATCATTTAATCTTTTAAAGTAATTATCAATAACAGTTTCTATATCATCATTAAATATTTCTATACTACTTGCTTGAGTCTGAGCTGAAACCGTAGAAATTCCAAACCCTGCTAAAAATGCAATAAAAATAAAGTATTTCATTTGATTCACTTTCCTAAGACCTCCGATAATAGATTTCCAACAATATCGTTATTCTTGTTATCATTATTACAATTTAATGCTGCATTACCAAGTGGTGCGAGTGGAGCTAACTCAGGATTTAATAATAACGCGCTGCCACCCAAAAGACAGCCGAGTACGTGTTCACCCTCTTTCGTTAGTTCGTAAGGATTGTTCTTCTTGACTAGATCACGACATGATTCAGAGATAATATCTTGAGCCATATTACACAGCTCTTTCCAGTTTATACCATTGTTGTTACGATCTGATTTGACAGTTGGCTTCTTTCTATCATAATCATCGTAATAACTTGTAGCAGGAGATACTTTTACTAACCCTGACATATAGGGATGAAGCGTGCAGAAATAATCATAGTAAGCATCATAATAATTTCCTGACTTTGTAAAAGTGAACTCAAACCTGTCTCCTGGAGCCAGAAAACCAGAGTCAAAGATTCCGTTTGTTCCATTATATGAATGACCACTTGTCACTGTATGCAAAGTTGTGTCATCATTAATCCAGACTACTGTTGTGCCTTTCTTGACTTTTAGCTCATCAGGAAAAAAGTACTTGTTTGTTTCACGATCGGCGGCCCCTTCAGATATAGATACTTTCTTCTTTTCTGCAAATACAAACTGAGAGGAAGTTAGGCCGGCTGTCAAAACTAACGAAAATAAAAATAGCAATTTCAACAATTATTAGATTGCCTCCTTAGCAGTACATGGAGTATGGATAACATTTGCATCTTTTAATCTTCGTTCTAAATCCTTTGAAGAAACTTTAGGTATACCCCACCTGATCAAAATATACTCAACTAAATTGGAAACAGACCTGTGTTGTTCCTTACCTACAATCTTGAGCCCATTATAGATCTCATCATTAATTGTTATCGTAGTCAACGGGATCAGATCGTTATATACTCTAATATAAAAATATAGCGTTAATTACACGTTTTATAGCGTGATTATAGCTTAATTTAAGCTGAGATATGTTAAAATACGGTATTACACCATATATGATATATGCCTAGCAAAGGTTGGCGCACTGTATCATTGAAAGAAATTAGATTGAATGCATTAAAAGATATTTATGAGAAAGATAAGAAGCGCCCGCGTATTCAGGACTTTGGAAACTGGTTGGATAATGTATTGTATGATTTTATAGAGAAGAATAAATATTCAGCAAATATTAATCCACCACTTGAAGTTTCTGGTATAGTTAGTAATGAAATAGAGTTGATTGATAGAAGAGATAAAACCAAGAAGCAGATAGTCACAGTTGTTGTAGAAGATAATAAAATGAAATGTTTAAATGATAATAGTAGTGATTGTGTACATGTAGGATTTTGCTTTTCAATTCCTGAAGTTAATAACTTGTTAAAAATTTGAATATATAGATAATTGAAAATTGAACGATTTATAGGTTATTTTAATTCCCTTTTACAATTAATACACTCCAACACTTTAGTACTCATAGTACATTCACAATAAGGACATTTAGGATTATTTATTTCCGAGTCGTAAAAAGACGTTTATAACTATAATAATCAAGAGATGGTAAAATTATAATCACTAAAGTCATAATTATTTTCTTTATTTCATTTGGTACTCTAGATAAAATTATTTCTTCCATTCCAATTGCGTCATGGATATAATTTTCAAATGTAAAAAATATTAAAACAGCTAAAACGGTGGAAGAAAATACTACGCCCTTAGTTGTTATTAATGAGTGTGAAATTTTTATTGAATTATAATTCATTAAATTTTTATTCCGTATAATACGTGATTCTATGTATTTTTAACTAAACCTATTTATACATATTAGGAACTTAAATTACAAAAATATCAATTTAATCTATATGTATATTTCAACACATAGAGAAGCTCCTATACGATGTTGAATTATTACACATTTCAACACATAGAACCAATCCTAGACAATAGTGTCCAATGACATCTAGAAGTATTGCAACTGGCATTTATTTTCTCATCTATGATTATCGTTTGAACTATTTAAATCCTTTATTATACTTATAATATTGATATATCAGAAATATATGTAAAATTGAAATATTTTAATTTAAAAAATATAACTATTATAAAATAAGATTCTGTTAATAAAATTATCTATATGTTATACTTATTATATTTCATATTCAATTTCATAAAATTTTTTTATTTTAATTATAAGTTTTCCTTAACTGAACAGAATTATTCTATTTAACTTACCAAATTAAGCATACATAAAAAATTATATATAAAACAACACAATTTTAACTGTTGGGTATCTAAAAATAATTTCAAAAATCTTATTAACAATAAATTTTATTAGTTTATATATTTCTTCATTTAAATTATTATAGTATTACATAATTTAATTATATTTCATTTATTTTATATGTCCTAAAAATCACATCGTATTGAAATTTCTCTATTATTCCACCTTATAAATGCTATCATAGTAAATCCATGATATGGTTATTGTAAAGATTTTTTATTATGTCGTTATAATGTAGTTAGATATTTTTTAGTAATTGTAGTTACATCCATACTGCATTGAGATGTATTATATTTTAAACTAATTCATGATCATCATCATTGTTATATCCATATTGATCTAGTTTGATGATTTATTTCTAAATCTTTAAGTTTCTCTAAATATTTTGATATTCTGAATCGTGTGAAAACGAATTAATGTTTTAATGTTATCTTTTTTTTGCTTAATCTTATCTATTTTTTTTTACATAAAATTTCAATAACTTGTTCGTCTGTGACCTGTGTGAAGTCATGATAATATTTACTTACGTTTTCAAAATTTTGTGAAGGCGAGATTATTGTTTCTATTTTTTTTACTTCTTTCTTTAGTAAATTAATTGTTTCTTTAGGTACAACAGGAACGCCAATAAAAATATGATTTACATTATTTTCTTTTAACCATTTTATTAGTACCATTAATGTTGCTCCGCTAGCAGCACCATCGTCTACAATAATAACTATCTTATCTTTGATATTATGTTTAACGTCATCGAATTTGATGTAAGATTGATATAGTTTACTTCTTATGTTAATGTTGTTCAATTGTCTAATTTTTTCTTCTAGGATGTATTCATTTGAAATTTCAAGACTGTCTATTATTTTTTTGTCTAAATATATGTTTCCATTTTCCATTATTGCACCAAATGACATCTCTTCATTATGTGGAATTCTTAATTTTTTAATAAAAATTATGTCATACGAAATGTTTAATCTATTTGAAATAGTTTCTGCTACGATTACACCACCTCGAGGTATACCAATAATAATTATTTTTTCTAACGGATATTTTTTTATTATATCTTTGAGAAGAGACGACAAAATTATGGCCGCGTTATATCTGTCTCTTATTTTAATAAAGGAACCATCATTTAAAGAAGAAATTAATCCATAAAATTTTTTAAACACACTTAAATTTAAACATAGATAATAATAAATTTTATTGCAAGTGACTAATTAAAGATATTTTGAGATTTAGATTCTATGACTCGTATAAAACTGTAAAATATTTATTTCAGATATTTTAAAAACCACTTGTTGGCAATAAGTGAAACTTGTTCGATTTGTCCTTTTTCTTCAAATAAATGATTTGCATTTTTTATAATTTCGATTTTAAAATTTAAAAGGTTTTTTGTAAATTTACTGGTATTTTTTTTCACCGTATCATCATTTTCACCAATTAAAAAAAGAATTGGAATTTTATTTTTTTTAAATAACGAATTATTAAATGATATTAAATCAGGACGACCGCTTCTAGAAACTAATGTTTTAATTTCTATCTTATCGTCGCTATTTTCGTTATTATAGTCATCATATATTTTTAATGAATTCAATGCTGTTGCCGTACCTGTACTGGCTGCAAAATATCCTATCTTCCAATCCTTATCATAGTTTGTTTTCATCCATTCTGTTACATACAATAATCTCTTTGTAAGCAGATTAATGTTAAATTTATTTAAATTTATTCCAATTCTTGAATTATAAAGTCTAGATTCAACAAAATCATCACTTTCTTGTTCTTCTTTAGTCAACAAATCAAAGACGAGGGTAGAAAACCCATTTTTATTTAACGTATGGGAAAGATATTGATTCCGTATACTAGTCTTCCTACTTCCACTACCATGAACAAAAATTATTAATTTATCATTTTGTAAATTCTTTGGAATTATCATATTCCCTTCTAGAATTATATTACTAGAATTTTCATCGTTATAATATTTGTAATATCTACTCTTTGAAAATATAACTGGAATGTCAATTCTCTCATTCAATGATTTACCACTATATTATATGTTTCTCGATTTTAACTATCCGTTTTACATTTAAAAGATATACATCAATATTTTTTTGGTTATTAGATATTTTCTATGTTTCTAGAAAAAAATGTTGTGTAACTTATTATTTTGTATATCTATGGAGTTAATGAACTCTAATTAATTTTAATATGTTTATTATAAAAAATAGAATAATATGGATTTTTTCAATTATTGTCTTTACTAATTATGGCCTAAGTTGGTCACTTCCCCATGTGTTCTTGATATAGATGTTTTGTCAACGTAATCTATCGTTACTCTTCTTTCAATTAACCCTTTAAATATAGCTAATAGTCTACTCATTAAATATTTTAATAAATGTTGAAATTAATAAAGTTTTTTATTTTTATTATTAAAACTAATAAAGTTTTTCTACATAATTAACAGTTTATTAAGTTTTATTTTTAATATAAACCAGTGAATTGATAAAAATATCGATTAATTGAATTAATAATTGATTATTTCAAAATTTTTTGATCCATTTTTGCAGATTTGTAATTATTTTTCTTATTCGTCTTTATACATAACATATGCTCCAAGCATTATTAACAATGCAATAAATATTTGGTATATACTAATTGTTTCACCAATAAAGCAAATGCAAATACTAAACCAAAAATGGTCGAAAACGAAAGTAATAATGATGCTTTGACAACTCCAATTATACTTTCAAGAAAGAAATAAAGCGAAAGCGCAAATCCAAAAATTCCTAATACTGCTCTGGATAATATGTCTGATTTCTGAACATTAATTGGAATTTTTTGTAATATAGCAAATTATAGAAATATTGAATTGAAGTATGATATTTTTAGATTAACCTAAATATTAGATTGTATATAATAATATAAATTTGTCATCCCAAATCAATATTTTTCCTATTGAATCTAAACCATTAGGATTGACTTATGGTGAATGGTGCATCAAATGGTGGCAATGGATTTGTTCAATCCCAAAGAATAATAATCCTTTATTTGATTGGAGTGGAAACAATGCTAATGTAAATCAAAATGATCCACATGTTTTATTTTTATGTCAAACATATGAGGGAGTAAAATCTACACCTTCTCGTAAAAATGTCATTACGAAAGGCCGATCTATTTTCATGCCAATTATAAATTGGATTTCAATAATGTATCATGATGGAAATTCTGATCAGGAATTATTGGAAATAGCAAAAAATAAAATGGATGTTGTTGGCCCTCTTGAAATTACTATTAATGGAATAACAATCAACAAGGGACTTGAAAAATACAGAGTACTATCCCCTTTTTTTGAAATTTATTTGCCAGAAAATAATTTTTTTGGATTATCGTCAGGAGAAAGACGTTGTATTTCTGATGGTTATTGGATATTTCTTCCTTTCATCTATGAAGATTTAAAATTGTCTTCTTTTTCCTCTTGTTCCTCTGGTATAACAAAGATAAAAGTTAAGTATGAATTAAAAACAGTGACTTAATATTACAATTTTCAAATAGATTTAGTTTGATTTGTTTATAAAAAAGAGAAGTTATTATTTACAAGAGTTTTGATATGATCTTGTTATTTTCTACGTATTTCCCAGATCTATAGAGTAGATCTAAATGAGTAAATCTTTTGTT
>JBNAIF010000090.1:0-3027 GCA_050043595.1 Nitrososphaeraceae archaeon
CAAATATCCACCCACGTGGTGTCACTGTAGCCAAGTAATACTGTCAAGTATATGGTATATTTGTGTTTTGGGGATTCGAATTGCCATTATCTCAGTATTCGGTAACATAATATAATACGTTTTAGGTTTAAACTAAGAACAAGGAATCACCAATTAATGTTTGTTCATAATGTTACAATCAAAAGTTGTCATATGATGTGATTTTCCACTGTCTGTAACATAAATAAATCCTTTTGAATCTATTGCAATATCATGTGGTAATATAAATTGGTTATCTTGACATCCAAGTGAACCCCACATTGTAATAAAATTACCATTGTTGTCAAATTTTTGTACTCGAACATTTCCTGTATCTACAACGTAAACATTCTGCTCTGAATCAACAACAATCCCGTGGTTCTCTATAAACTGACCAATATTATCTCCTTCACTTCACCATTGTTTTATGAAATTACCAGTGTTATCAAATACTGAAACTCTGGAATTTTCTCTTCCATCAGTAACATATATCTTATCTTGATTATCTACTGTTATGTCATGAAGATGTACAAACTGACCTTTCTCATTCCCTTCTTCGCCCCAAGTCTGTAATAATTTTCCATTGTTGTCAAATTTTTGTATTTTTGGGATAGCTTGATCGCTAACATAAATATTATCTTTTGAATCTAGTGCAACTCCCCATGGTTTTTTAAACTCTCCTTCAAAATCAATTCCTTTCTTTCCAAACATAGTAATAAACTGACCATTGTTATCTAACTTATGAATATTCCTGCCAGAAAAATCAGCAACATAAATATTGTCAAGAGAATCTACCGCCATACTTTCAGGCTTTAAGAATTCACCAGGTCCTTTTCCTTTTATGCCAAATTTAGAAATAAAATTTCCTCTACTATCAAATTTTTGAATATTACATTTTTCTGCATCGCTTACAAATATGTTGTCTTTTGAATCAATAGTTATTCCATGAGCATGAAGAAATTCACCGTCTTTAGAGCCGATACTACCCCAACTATCTAAAAGATTTCCATTCTTATCAAATTTTCTCACAGAATGAAAATCTGAAATATAGGAATCAGAATTAACTTGGTCAACAGAAGGTAAAGAATATTCTACTTCATTACCATTATCAATACAATTTTCTTGAGTAAATTTACTGTTTTCCTTTAAATTTTCCAAGATTTGTTTTTGGTAACTAAAATCTTCTTTATTCATGTCTTGTGAATATGTTATAAATATAAAATCAACACTAAAAAGAAAAATGACAGTTAAAATAAATAACGAATAACTCATTCCTTGAATTTGATTCACAATATTCTTGTTTTTTATTTTATTTTAATGTTGTATCCTATATATTATATAATACTAAGATGAAAATATACGTAATTGTGTTATCATTCTCATGTGTTATACTCTATTTACAATTGTTTAGGCGCCATGTAGTTCAATCAAATTAATAAATATTCTAAAAAAATAGGTGATGGATATATATGAAATTTAAACTTTTATTATTTCGTGATTTTATCAAATAAATATGTTATTTTGGAATTCATATTTTTAAAAAGAAAACTTTTCTTTATGAAGTTGATATGAACAATCTCTGTCATTTTTATAATTCAAATATATTGAAATTTATTTTCGAAAATTGATTATGAAAATTATTGTACAAAATGTCGAAAGAATAAAAATTGAGAATAATCGTTTTTCTATGATATCTTTTTTTAGACTACTTTTGTTTATCTTTTAAAACTCTATTATTCGTCCAAAGAATAGATAATTCATAACTGTTTGATTAATTTACTAAATGTGCTCGATAACTAAACTAAAAGACTTAAGGCTTCTAGTATTGAATGTATTTAAGATCGGTAACATAATATCTCAAGTTTTACGATTTGTTAAATTAACGATATTATAGATCATTTAAAAATCAAATTAACTATTGGGTTGGGATTCGAACTCATAAGGTAAACTTCGTTCCTACTTTTATAATTTATTGTTATTAATCATAGTCAACTTTACAGGACAAAGGTAGAGAAGAACTGAAAGTTTTGCTAACATTCATATCTACATCTTAATCTATTATTAGTCGCAGGAGGATCGATTTGAATTACTTCTGGTCATAGAAATCATGATTAAGATTTTGATTATATTATATTAAATTTTAATGAAAGATAGAAATAATCACAAATTGGTCAAATTTTACAAATACAATAATAATTAGTTTTTCTCATCTTTAAAATTTATAGTTGAATGACTTCCATCACAAAAAGGTTTGTTGTTAGAAGCTCCACATCTACAAAGTGTATAGTGTTCTTTTGATACATCTTTAGGAAAATCCGCTTCCAGTCCTATCAATTCTATTCCACCACTAATAAGGTAAGGTCCATCTTTACTTACTTTAACTAATGGCTTTCCATCATAATCTCTGTATTCAATACCATCAATAGAATAGCTCAATGCACCAGAAGGGCATTTTCTTATGGTTTCAATAATTTTATCTATTGTTACTTTTTCCTGATCTGGATCTATCCACGGTCTTTGATTTAAACGAAATACTGAAGGTAGATTATTTACACATTCAGCTGCATGAGAACAGATACTCCTATTATCATGAATTGTTATTTTTTTACCATCATAACTTTTTCTTTTTCCTTTTAGACTGGTTTTATTTTTGTCGTTGACTTTATTATCTTGATTATTATTTTTACTTGAAAATTCTATTGTACTGTGAGTCCCATCACAAAAGGGTTTATTCTTTGAAGCTCCACATCTACATAACGCTATTCCTTGAATATTTGATAGTTTTTCACCTTTAGAATTTACTAAATTTTCTGTGACTTTGGGTTCTCTATCATTGATTAAATATAATGGTCCATCTGGCAATGAAACAATCATTGGTTTATTATTATCGTTATCGAACTTCATATTCTTTGTTCTTATTCAAATCTTAAATCACCACCTTTATTTATTTCATATAGATCTTGTCTTCATAACACAATTTCCAATTTTTACCAGGTTAAGATTTTATAA
>JBNAIF010000091.1:0-80222 GCA_050043595.1 Nitrososphaeraceae archaeon
GAAGTCATGTTATTCATGTCAATATTTTCGGATTTTGTTAAATTATTTGAAGTCATGTTATTCATGTCAATATTTTCGGATTTTGTTAAATTATTTGAAGTCATGTTATTCATGTCAATATTTTCGGATTTTGTTAAATTATTTGTAGAATTACTTGTAGATGATAAAATATTGTTTAATTTTACTTTTGCAGTATCAACAGGTTGATCATCTAACGTCAGAACACATTCTTTTATACTATATTCAGATATTACTCCGGAACATCCAGATGACATTAGTAGTTTATAACCTAAGGCATCATCAACAGATATAGTATAATTTCCAGGTTTTATCGTAATGCTTTGTATATCTGAACTCCCGATTATCTTTGATGGATCTGGATCATTCCCGTTAATGTTAATACTAAAGTCGTTAGGATTTTTTGTTCCATTATTGTTATTTATAACTTGAGTTTGAATTTTTATTTGTGATGGATTAGACTGTAATTCTTGTTGTACATCTTTGCCAAATACATCTATTTCAGATATGCTTGCCCAATCATTCATGCTATTTCCAGTAACTGTAATCTTCAAATATCGCGCTTTTACGTCTGGGATATCATAAATTTCACTATCAGTAGAAGTTCCACTACTTTTACCAGAATATATTTGATTAAATGAAGTTCCATCCAATGAAGATGATATAATAAA
This sequence comes from Nitrososphaeraceae archaeon, assembly GCA_050043595.1. Taxonomy (GTDB): domain Archaea; phylum Thermoproteota; class Nitrososphaeria; order Nitrososphaerales; family Nitrososphaeraceae; genus TH1177. Next base: position 690 of record JBNAIF010000091.1, read on the forward strand.
GTCCATGTGACGTTCATCTCCTTTATACCACGCTAAACCAATATCACAAATTTCTTTTTCTTGACCTAGATCTAACTGAATCCAAGAACCTAAGCCATGATTTGACCATCTAGTAGACAAATTATTATCTATAGCATCTTCGACAGGACGATCATCTAAACTTCCTAGAGATAATAAATTAGATGGATCAATTTCCAATTCTGGACAAGGAGATGGAGATCCAGGAAGTAAAGGATTATTTACATCTATTTCAGATATGCTTACCCAATCATTCATGCTATTTCCAGTAACTGTAATCTTCAAATATCGCGCTTTTACGTCTGGGATATCATATTTTTCTGGTTCATCGGTTTTTCCACTACTCATACCTGTGTAAATATCATGAAAAATCTCACCATTACTAGAGACAGATAGAATAAATTTCATCTCACGCTGATCACCTTTATACCAAGTGATATCAATATCACAGATCTCTTTTTCCTCACCTAGATCTAACTGAATCCAAGAACCTAAGCCATGATTTGACCATCTAGTAAACAAATTATTATCTATTGCATTTTCATCAAGATGTTCTTTAACGTTACCTATAGAAATAACATCAATTGGATGTTCTTGTTTACAAGATCTATTATCACCAAAAGAAACATATACTATTTGTCCGTCTATATTGAACTTATTCTGAGTGAACGCATCGTGAATCTCAGCAGTAGTTAAAGGTCTATCCCATATTCGTATTTCATCTAAACTCCCTTCAAACAAACGATCTAAAAACAAAGAATTAGCGCCTAAAATAATATTGTCATTATAACCTGTATCAGGTTTAGCATTATTGGTAATTTTACTATCATCCAATTTCCCATCTATAAATAATTTAAGAATTGAACCGTCGTATGTTAGTACAAGATAATGCCATAAATCATCATTTTGTTTATTTTTAGAGGTTACAACATAATTTGTTCCATTAGATGATTCAAATCCACCTTGTATATGACCATCAGAATTAATCCAACTTCCAACATTAACATTTTCACCTGGTGCTTCAGAACCAAATCCACCATCGCTTACAAGAAATGAAGGTAATTTAATATCAGGGGATATTTTATACCAATGCGCCAAAGTAAACTCTGTAAATTGGAACGATTCAGAATCTTTAACATATTTGTAATTTGATCCAGTAAAGCTCCCAAAATTACCTATTTGGGCATAAATGAAATTACTGCTGCCTACTAGAGATGAAGTAAGCATACACATTATTAAAAAAAATATTGTAAAATGCACAACAAAGCGTTTATTTGAATAAATTAGAAAGTTATTTTTCATATCCACCATCACCAAAAATTATAATAACTTATTATTATCACTTTGAAAAATTTTACGATGTAAATCTATAATATGTTTTAACTAAAAAAATTGATAAATGATTTAAAAAAAGTTAACAAAAGAAGCAAATAAAATTATTATGTATTTTTTCTAAGAGATATAAGAGATTGGATTCCGAAATCATCAGATAGTTTTTTGTCTTCTGTAATTCCGCATTCTATACATTTTGTGCTATTATTAAGTTTGATAGTATCACCTCCACAACTATAACATGTGCAATAAATTACACCGAAATTATTCTCATTAATTTCAACATGAGCCGAAGAATTTAAAAAACTATAAACTCGGCCTCTGATAATATCACCTACTCGATAAATAAATCGTATCCTTCGTTCTCGATATCTATCACGTTTATGACTATTTCCATATATATCAGAGTATTTTCCAGAAGCAATGACAGATAGACCGCAATCATATTTTTTATTGTTTATATACAAAACTTTGATCGAAAGCATACTTCCAAACAACATTTCGACATACCCGACAATAATATCACCAATCTTAGGAAAGACAGCATTCTTTTTTCCTAAAATATCAACTCTTCGTTGCTTCAAATCATAAGTCCTAGTACCCAAGGAAGAGGATCTTACTGATCCGTTGGAAATATAAGTATTTGAACCTCCTTCAAATTCTTCGATAAAAGAAAGATGATCGCCGGGAAATATTAGATCCTTGCTATTTTCAAAATTTTTCATGAAATTATATAATAAACTAGTAGAGTATAACTGTTACATTAATCGAAATCAAATTCTAATAAATTTATAATATTCATTGTCTAAAAAATATAAAAAAATAAAAATAAGATGAACAAAAAACCACTTAAAATTAATGTGATTCCAAATATAATAAGTAAATGAAATTTATGCATTGTATAGAGATTTATTTTCTTGATGATATAAAAAGCTAAGTAAATTTTTTAGTTGCAATTTATGCATAAGATATTAAAAAATTAATTATTCTCTGATACTTTCAAGCTTTGATACAACTTGCCAAAGAGTAGTCCGAATATGGGATTCCATATGTCGATTTTGTGTTAAGCTATCCAACATACTTACTGCATTTGCAGCCCTAACCGAAATACTACCATTTTTTTCTTCTTTTAATATCCCATATATATCATTAATCTGATTTCGAATTACACGTGGTAAATCCTTGTTTTCTTTAAAAGATTCTAAAGTATCCATAGTACTCTGAAGATATTCCATATTCTCTTTTTCACGAATTTCTTTTTTTATTTTCATGACAGATAACCGTACCTATTAACTCAAATTAATTGAAGGTCTATTTATTCTTGTAATAGTAATTTATGTGTTTTTAATTACAAATATCATAAAGAAAATAAGCTTAAAGAAAAAATGAATAAAATAAATATACCATTTTGGTATGACAATTATGGAATGTGCAGTTTATGACACATATGTTACAAAGAAAGATGGAAGAACAATGCATTTTGATGTTATAGTTGAGGCAAATACATCTCACGAAAAAGCAATAGAATATGGAAAAGAATTTCTTGGGCAAGTGGATCAAGATGGCCAAAAAATGACACAAGAAGAATGTCAATTTTGTCATATTCAAGAAGCACCACCAGTTGTAGAGAAAGAAATACAAGAAAAAGGATATTATATTCAGAAGATGGAAGGATGTCCATAGAAAGATATCATTTTAATTTTAACTATATAATTTTCAATAGTTATAGTTATATAATATCTGGATGACATATAATATAGATGCTCTAAAAGATGCATTAGTTGCCTTACAAAATTTTAAAAAAGTTGAGTTAAAAAAGCAACATAAAAGATTTCTTTTTCCTTATTTATGTGGTACATATTTTATATATAGAAAAATAGATGTATTAAGAATTTACAATATTGCAAAGAAAATATCAAATTCCTACAGGGATATAAAATATCTAGAAGTAGGTTGTGGAAACGGAGATTTCTTGTCCAAAATAAGAGAATATATTCCTAATGCGAGAGGAATAGAAAAAAACATAGATTTATTTTATTTACTGAATATTCCGAAACCTGAATATATAGATTTAAGAGATATCAGGTGGATTGATGACCAGAAGAAATATGATATCATATTTATTGGATGGATGGATCCTGGTGAAGATTTTAGACAAATTGTTTCAAAAAAGACGGATATAGTAATTACTACACTAGATCAAGGATTAAGTTTAGCTGCCGAGTATGAAGAATTCGGATTTAAAAAAATTGCACAATGGATTACACCATCATGGGAGGATCTAAATGCCGAAATAAGTAACAAATACTACTCGAAACTAAGCAGAAAAAGTGTTCAGAACTTGTCTAGTATGAGAAGTGCGCATAATTTATTTTATATATATAGCAAGAATAATGAAAAATCGGAAGATATTAGAAGGACATTAGAAAAAATAATTCACCATGAAGAATCTGTTAATGAAAGATATGGGTTTGAAGATATATTGGATGATTGTGGATTTAATTATATGCAAATTTTACATAATACAGAATGTAAGATACATAAAACTTTGTGGAAAGTAGATATTTTTAATGAATAACACACAATACTTTAAGTAACAACAATTACGAATATGATTAAGAAAATGAAGATAACGGTTTTAGGAGCAGCAAAAGAAGTAGGAAGATCGGCTTTTCTGGTAAGTTCAGAAAAAACAAATGTGTTATTAGACTACGGGGTTTTGTTAAAGAAAGAACCACAGTTTCCCATGCATGTTAAACCAAGAGATATTGATGCAGTAGTAATATCTCACGCGCATCTGGATCATTCAGGTTTTGTTCCATCTCTATTTCTCGCTTCATCAGATATCAAAGTTATAGCAACCGATCCGACAATAGATCTAACGCACTTATTGATTGAAGATATGATTAAAATTTCTGGATTTTATCTCCCATTCGAATATATTGATTTGATAAAGATGCAAGAATCCAGTATCAGTCTTGAATATAGAAAAACCCATCAAGTTAAAGATATGCAAATAACACTACATGAATCTGGACATGTTCTTGGAGGATCATCAATTCTTGCTAAAAATGGAAATAAAAAAATATTTTATACGGGTGACATTAATACAAGAGGATCAAAACTCCTTAGACCGGCAGACCTTGATTTTGATGAAATAGATCTAATTGTAATGGAAAGTACATATTCTCAATCACATCAAATGCCAAGAGAACAATCAGAAAAAAAATTAATAGAATTTGCTCACGAGATAATTGATAATGGTGGAACATTATTTGTACCCGCATTTTCTGTAGAAAGAGCTCAGGAAATAGCATGTGTGTTTCAATCGTATAATTTTCCGCACAAGATAGTGATGGATGGTATGGCATTAAAAGTAAATGAGATAATGTTGAAATATCCAACATATTTAAGAGACGCACAAATTTTTAAAAAAGCTGTTGAAGATTCTGAATGGATAAAAGGATGGAAAAGAAGGAAAAATATTGTAAAAGAACCTTGCGTTATTATTTCACCAGCAGGTATGTTGGTTGGAGGAACTGCAGTATTTTATATGGAAAATATTATGATTTCGGATAAGAACGGTATAGCTCTGGTATCATATCAAGGAGAAAATACTCCAGGTAAAATTCTATTAGATCAGAAAGTATTTAAACTGAAAGGAGAATATAAAAAATGTTTAGCACAAGTTAAGCGATTTGAATTTTCGGGTCATAATAGTAGAGATGAATTATTTGAGATTTTAGACAAGATTCAAGGAAATCCTAAGGTATTAACCATTCATGGGGATAACAACTCTTGCGTTAAATTTGCGAAGGAAATAAGAGAAAAATACGGATATGATGCTGTAGCTCCGGAAATAGGGGATGTATTTGAAATATAACATGAAATTAATTATAAAATTTAGGATAAATTAACAAGATTAAACATTTTATACTACAATATTAAAATGAAATTGATTTTAGAGTATATTGATCCAGTAATAAGTGTTAATAGCGGCCAAGTTTTTTTATGGGAAAAATACAATAATTCATGGTATGGAATAAATGGTAAACTTGTATTAAAATTTACAATAAACACAAAATTTCGAGAGGAAAATATAGATATAGAATATGAATCTACGCCGGAAAGATGTGAATGGTATGGATCATTTTTTAGAGCTGATGATGATTATCAAAAAATAAAAAAAGTACTTTCAGATGATCATCATATTAATATGTTATTTGAGAAATATCAAGGATTAAGAATTATACGACAAGATCCATTTCAATGTATAATATCATTTATCTGTGCTAGTAATAACAATATTAAGCGAATTAGAAAAATACTAAATAACATCTGTAGATTATTTGGAAAATCAATTGAATTTGACGATAAAAAATTTAATTTGTTTCCTACATCAAAGGAATTATGTAAAGCATCAATAACAGAATTACAAAATTGTGGGTTGGGATACAGAGCAAAATATGTGAAAGCAATAACTAAGAAAATATACTCAGGAGAATTAAACTTAGAGTATCTTAAAAAAATTTCTTATCAAAAAGCAAAAACTGAATTAATAAAAAATTTTGGAATTGGAAATAAAACTGCAGATTGTATTTTATTATTTTCATTAGAAAAAATTAAATCTTTCCCAATAGATACGTGGATCTTAAAGTCTCTAATAAACAATTATTATTGGCTTATAGACGAACATATTTCCACAGATATGGATAAAAAGGTGTTAAGTTCAAAAACATATAGTATAATTCAAAGAGACATTAGTAATTATTTTGGTAATTATTCTGGTTACGCACAACAATATCTATATTATGATATAAGAAATAATAGTGGAAAAAAATGGTGATTTAATCTTTCATGTTGCATTACTAAAATCTAATTCTACTATATTATTTTCATTTTCTAATACCTTGTCAATTTTAACTGAAAGATCTATATCGTCTACGGTAGATGCTGCATTTACTAGCAATGTATAGTCATCAACATTACTAGTAGAATTTATTAATGGAATAATAAATTGAAGAGTTTGATTTTGGGTAATTGTAAATTGAATATTATCTCTAGCTATTTCGGAATTGGAAGATTTGTCGCGTAATTGTGTGTTAATATCCCATACTTGATCAATATAATTATCAATTCCAAAAATATGTACTACAACACCAATTTCCTTATTTTGTGCATAAACATTATTTCCGAATAATGAAAAAAATACTACACTTGCAATCAAAAATACTGCAAATTGTAATTTAAATTTATTCATGAAATATGATAATATTTACAAGTATTTATATGATACTTGAGATATTTGACAACCGTTGAAAAAGAAAAGGAGTTTGTATTAATTCAAAATATTTTATACTAAATTGATAGTCAAATTCTTATCTAATGTTTTATTTTGATAATCAATTTATTTGTATATGGATATTAAATCAATATGTAAATAACTCCACAATTTTCAGATTCGTCATTATTATCATCTAGACTAAAGTCATATATCACATCTACTCCAACGTCAAAATCAAAGTAATCCGAATCTAATCCACCAATCACAAGATCATCTCCATTTCTGTCATACAATTTATTATTGTCTTTTCCTCCATATAAAAAATCATCTACAAAACTACTAGACAACATATCATCACCATTATTCCTTATAATCTATCACTACCATAACCACCAAAAAGAATATCATTTCCATCTAAACAAATAATTCATCTATTTCTTAGTTTTCTTGAATAATATCGTATCCTTTACCTCGATATATTTTATCAGATCCCAATAGTCCTATGTTAATATTGGATTTAGGTGTTCCAGTAAGTTATCATCGGAAAGTAACCTAACATTAGATTTAGTGAATGTAATGAACTATCATTTACTATATCAGTGAAATTTGAAATTTGACGTATCCTATAATCACTGGATGAAAAAACCCTGCAATTATAAAAATATTAAAAGCCTGTGGAGAAATATTATTGATAGAACAATCATCGTTGAAAGAGAAAATCACATATACTTTTACCAGCTATAGATAAGCAATCGTCATAAAAATCATAATCTTTTGATGACGGAATACTATCATTTTTTGATGTTAAATCAGATGTAGGTTCAAAGAAAACATTGTTACCTGGTCTAGGTCCTAATTCAACGTTAAGTTCAATTATGCTCTTATCTCTATAAATACTCAATTTTACTAAATCACCAACACGTTTCTCTCTTTCTAGATAAGTAAGAATATCATCTATTTGTCTTACTTCATTGTCATCAATTTTTAATATAATATCACCTTGTGAATTTACAATTTTACCATTTGAATTGATAGACAAAGTACTCTTTATTAAACCAGCCTTCTCTGCGGGACTATTTTTTGCTATATCAGTAACTAAAAAACCTTTACTATCGTCCAATCCATATATATCGGCTATCTGGGCATTAACATCTAATCCGATAATCCCTAGATACGGATGATGGTATGTACCTTCTTTAATAAGAGATGGAACAACCTTCTCCATGGTGTTAGATGGTACTGCAAAACCTATTCCTGAATAAGCACCAGTATTGGAAAAAATAGCAGTGTTAACACCTACGACTTCACCTTGTAAATTCAAAAGAGGACCTCCAGAGTTTCCTGGATTGATGGCAGCATCAGTTTGAATTATATCAGGAATAGAAAATGAAGAAACAGTACTAGATAATTGAGAATTACTTTCTTCCACTGTAGGTAATAACCTTCCAAGACCACTTACTATTCCAACGGTCATAGATCCAGATAAACCAAATGGATTACCGATTGCAACAACAGTTTCACCTACTCTTAATTCATACGAATCAGCTAAATTTAAAGGAACAAGATCTTTCTGTGGAACATCTAGTGCTTTGAGAACTGCGAGATCAGTAAATGGATCATAGCCAATTAATTTAGCTTTGTATTTTGTACCATCTAAAAAGGTTATATCTAATTCTCGATTTTCATTGTTAATAGGAGTAACAACATGATAGTTTGTAATAATATGTCCGTCAGTATCAAAAACAAATCCCGAACCTAATCTGGAAACTAAACTACTGGATAGATCTGTTTCCGTTACTTCAACAACAGACTTGTCTACTTTTGAAAAAAGATCAGGAAGTGTAAGTAACCCATTATTTTGTTCAGGATTTGGAATTATATCGGATGTTTGTTGACCATGAATAGGACTAATATAATATATAAATGAAGAAAAAAATAACACAGAAGATATAACTATTAAAAATTGATTTTTAAAGGAGTTATCTATATACAATGATATTTGCATATGAAGACTATCAATGAAGAGATATTTTAATCATTAGAACAGTATTAACTAAAAAATATACAATACTAATCAAAATGTTTTGGTATTTGTAATTATTAATGAAAGATATTTTCAAAGAAAAATATCACTTAGATAATTCCATATTCAGAAGAATATTTTAACTAAACAGTATAAATTGTTTTGATTCTAAATAATTGAGCTTCCAAAGAAAATAGACCTTGTAGTTAATGAACCACAAAAACTAGAGTAATGAACAATGAATATTTAGTATCTAAATTATAACTTATTAAAAGATTAAAAATAAGTCCAGATAAACTTTCTACTATATAAATTAATAAAATATGTAGATGAAAGTATAGATGATTAAGGGATGAGATAATTTTATATCTTGAAATACTAATATACAAACAAGCATTATTAATAAAATATCAATATTTATCATAAATCACAAAAAATAAAATAAATATCAATACCTTGATAATTTTATAATTATTCCAAAATAATTTAAAGATGAATTATATTAAAAAATATTTCAAAAGAATAAAAAATGAAAGATGAATACAAAATTAAATAATGTTAATTTTTGAATCATAATGATATGTAGTTTAAAGAAGATTTCTTAATTTCTGAAGGATTTAAGTTACATCGAATAAAATTCATTTGCATTATGTCTATAATAATACCATGTACGGCTAAAATAAAATTCAAAATATTAGATTAATCCATCCTCATGAAGTTGATCTAATAACCCAGAGAGAACATCGGAGATATATTTCTCTCCGAGAACATATTTTTGGTCCAATTCCAGTACAATAACCAACATATTTCTGTCTTCACGTGCAGTAGAAATAGAATAATATAAAATATTGAATTTTTTATTATTTTCCATAAGCCAATTTTTCCATTTATCTATGGTAATTATATTCAACTTAAAATTTGATAATAGATATTCTAGATCGAAATCACTTCGATCGAATACATCTAATTTGATCAGTGGAAGCATAACATGTGCACCATAAACAATATCATGTTTATCATTCATTTTAAAAATAAGATCATCATCTAGCTCATCTTTTGAATTTAATCCATATTTTGGAAAAAAATAACCAGTCAGATTATTATTCCAATCATAGATTTTGTAAACAGTATCTTCATATTCACAACTCCAATTTTTATTTCCTTTAGTAAATATCAAACATTTGTCATTATATAAGCATTTTAAGAAATTAATATACTTTATTTTAATATGATGTATATCAAAATTGAAAATACGTTGATATTAATACACATAATTTAATAAAGTAAAAGTTATGTAAAATACAACAACTATATTTTACATAATAAAGCTTCTTTCGTGATAGTATCGAAAACAATAACTGCAGGATAAGTATTTTTTAAATTTATATCATTCTGAAGTTGAGGATGAGTACTACCTGGATTTAGTATTTGTGTTTTACCGATTCTTGTTGTATCCTTTATATGAGTATGACCACAAATAAAAACATCATAATAATGACTATTGATCAAAGCAGTTTTTAAAGTATTATTTGTTCCATGATAAATTCCTATTAAGAGGCCATCAATTTTTAATTCTCCAAAGGTACCCATGAGGTCACCGTTAACTTTCATAAAATTGTTTAAAATTCCAATAGATTCACCGTCATTATTTCCTAAAACTCCTATTAATTTAATTGAAGGTTTTAAATTTCTAAATTCTAAAATCAATCCTGGAAAAACATAATCGCCTGCGTGTATCACATATTTTACACGGACATCATTAAATAATTTTATAGCTTCCCTTACATTATTAAGATCATCGTGAGTATCAGAAAGTATTCCGATTTTTGTCAACAAGAGGATAACCAATTCAATTTATTTATTATTTATGATAATAAAACATATTAAAATTAAACAATATAAAAATAATATATTTATGAATAATCAAATTACAACAATTTTTTTTGATATTGGACAAACATTAATAGATGAATGGAAATTTATGGAAATATTCGATATTAAATTTTTAGAAATTCTTAATGGATATGGAGCTCGAATAGATTTTCGAAATTATGTTACTTTACGTAATAATATTATTAAAAATAGAAAAATTGGAAATGAAAGTATTGAACGATTAATATTACAAGTATGTAGATTAACATTACCAAAGAACTATGAAAACTTAATTTTGGAAAAAATAAAACCTGAATTAAAAATTAAAAAAGACTGTAGATTGCATAAAGGAGTAAAAGAAACTTTAGAAATACTATCTCAAGAATATGATCTTGGGATAATTTCTAATCAAGAAAAAGAAAGTATGAAAATATTATTTGAAGAAAAAATTCACAAATATTTTAAGGCGATTTTTTTTGCATCTGAAATAAAATCAAAAAAACCAGATAAAAATGTATTTCTTGCTGCAATGCATAAAATAGATGTAAAAGAAGCAAAAAATTGCATAATGATTGGAGACAGATTAGATAATGACATTTGTCCAGCAAATAGATTAGGTATGAAAACTATTAGATTTAATAATTCGTTATTTAGATTGCAAGAACCACAAGAGATTTGCGAAATCTCTACATATGAAATAAATCATATAAAAGAGATCATGGATATTTTATAACCAAATCAAATTTATTAATTATGTTACTATATTAGAAATATTCTTGTGTTTAATAGCTGATTTGATTTCCATAGCTATACGTCTTCCTACTCCAATAGTATGCCCATAAGAATATTTAGTATAAGGACTGGTAGTGGCTAATATTGGATTCCCAGGAACTCGAAAAGAAACATCATATACATATATATCTAAATCTTTGGTTACAACGCTTTGTAATGAAAATGGGCCTATTAAACCTGGAGGATATTCTTTCTTAACGGAATTTACGAATTTGTCACCCATATTAAATACTTTTTCTAACATAGACTCACGAATGCTTGCAGGAGTATGACCTATTTCTATATTTTGTAGATCAAGATCAAGATCAAGTTGTTGTTGTGCAGTTAAAGAAACAGTATAATCATGAAGATTTGTTTGTAATCGTCTTTCTATTCCCAAAAATTCAGTTTGATCATTTAATGGTGAATAAAAAAAATTAAAATTAAAATATGTTCCTATAACAAATTCTTCTATTATAGATGACTTTAGTTCTGATTCATCAACTAGCTTGTTTGCAATCTTACTTCTTATTTTTTCTTTATAATCTTCAAATGAACGAACGAAAAAAAATGCACGTTCTAATTTTCTATTTGCTTCTTGAACTTTAACTATGGAAGGTCCAGAAATATCTTCTGGAGAGTTATAAATTTGTGGATGTAAAATATTAGCTTTTTTTAGCAAGTAATATTGATTTTTGGATTCTGTGCGTTCTTCAGCACGCAATAATTCACGATTACCAAAAATTGGAATAAAAAGATTATTTTCTATGTTATCATATCCAAGATAAACAGAAAAAGACCTATGAGCTACTAATACAACATTTAATTCACGTAATTTTTTTTGATTTTCTTCTTTAATAATATCTTTAAAACTATTTAAAATAATAATATTATCAGAAAGACGCTTGAATCTTAAATAAGGAGTTTCCCTACCTTTTTCACATACACAAATAGTTTTTATAGATTCATCCTTTGCACCATCCATTATTTCTAGAGCAGAATGACTGCCAAGAACGCCTATACATATATTTTTGTTATCATAATTTTCTACAATATCTGTGATTTGGTTCTTTGAAATCATTATGTTTTTGGATAATAACTTATTATTTATTGTTTTTATTTATAGCTTCATCTATGGCATGTTTTAATTCTTCATTATTTTTATTTGTATAATCTATTCCTAATGTATCTGCAATAGATTCCAATTTTTCTCTTCCCAATTCAGTGTTGTCATTTTTAATATTATCAAGTTCTCTCTTTGCTTCTATTCTAGATTTTTCAAATTCTGCTGATGCTTTTCCAAAAGATTTGGCTAACTCAGGTATTTTTTTAACTCCAAAGAATAAAACCACTATTATTACAATAATAACAATCCATTCTATACCGAATGGAATTTGCATCAAAAAGGAATATCCTATCATCTACTAAAACTTTACATATAAACAATTTAAGTGTTAAAAATTAATAATACATATCTAATATATTAAGGAATCAAGAAGAAGTAAAATAGATTATTATTATTCGATGATAAATGTTACATATGCAATATCATAAGGCTGCATTTTTAGGTCAACAAAGATCGAGAAGAGCACAGATGAAATTATTTGAATATACAGGTTTTTCTATGTTGACTTTTACTTTGAAGAACAAGTCATCAGGATTTGAACCAGTAGGCGATGAAATGTTGGTTGGAAGATTAACTGTAGAAAATGAAATGATTTTGTTTATATGTGATAATGATGGTTATGCTAAAGCTCAATCTAAACCCATACTAAAAGAAGAAGGACAGAAAATTTTAGAAAAAATGATTGCAGACGGATTGAAGGAATACAATGGAGAAATAAAAACTGTTAATTGAAAAAATTAGAAAATAATTTTGGTACCAATGTATGAATTGGATTGTACTACATTTACAATATTTTGGGGAGTAGATAAAATAACTCTAGTATCTATATGTGATCGTTGAATTATCTTTAAAGCTACTATATCCATAAGATCATATTCACCGGCCATAGAACTTCCTTTAATTAGAATTTTTAGACAGGTTTTAAGATCAATTTTTTTAAATAACTTAGCATTTTCATTTTTCCGTGGATCTGAATCATATATGCCATTTACATCAGTTGCATTTATAAATTTAATAGCACGTACTTTCTCTGCGATAAGTGCAGAAGTTGCGTTTGTACTTTGTCCAGGATGTAAACCACCAGATATAATAATTTTATTACTTTCACTAAATTTAGATACATCTTCCAAAGTTTGTGGAACTTTAGGATATGCATAAGAGGTTAGTGCTGAAATTAACAGCTTTGCATTTAGTCTAGATACATCAATACCCATCAAGTCAAGACTAGATTCATCATAACCAAGATCTCTTGCAATATTTATATAATTACGTGCGATTTTTCCTCCACCAGTTATAATTATTGGTTGTACTTCATTTTGAATTTTGATTAACATCCTAGCATATTTTTTTATTATACTAGTGGATTCAAGATTAAAAATACTTCCACTTAACTTGATGACTACTCTTTTTTTACTCAAATTTTTCACTATATTATATTGATGTCTTTTAATATCTTTTCTACTTTTCTCCGATCATCATTCTTGCTGTATAATCTAATGATGTCAATAAAACCAGTAATTGTATTAATCAGAGGAATTTCATTAATTGGTGTCTCATATTCAAGATCTTTATCAATAATCATAATAGAATTCAATTCTTCCTTTAAAGGATTCAGTGGAATAGAAGGAGCTCGTGACAAGTCAACAAAAATATAATCAAGATCATATTCATCTTCTATATTTTTAAGTGTATTATAATAATTAACATCATTATATACGATGTTATATTTATTTTGAAGAAATTTTTCATAAACACATTTTAATAATCGTCGTTTTCGATAATTATCAGCTAAATATACAGCTTTATTTTCTTGACTGAGCGAACAAATCATATTTATAATTTTATCGTCTGTTAATAACAAATATTCTTCAATAGAAAGATCGGAAAAGTTAAGATCTCGATTGGCATAAGCTATGGAATGAATTAACATTACTTCTGCAGATCTAACAGTTTTGTGAAAATACACTGATTTAAACATTTGATATCTAGATATAAGCATAGATTCCATGGAATTAATTGCAGACTTGTTTATTCCTAGATGATTATTTGAAAGAACCTCAAATGAACTAATTATTCTGTGATAATCAATTTTCCCATATTCTGCTCCAGTAAAGAAGCTGTCTCGAGGTAAGTAATCCATCATATCTGCAGAAAGACTTCCTGCAATAATTTCATTATAATACATAATATCCGATTGTCCAAACGATAGTTTACATATTTCATTAGAATGGTATCCATGTTTTGTTAAAATGTCGTTTATCTCAGTATTTAAAATAATTTTTTTACCTATTTTTTCGTGATTAAGATTTGACCTATCAATTAATAATGCCTCTTCGAATAAATGCGAAAATGGTCCATGTCCGATGTCATGTAATAATGCTGAAAGTCTTAAGTATTCAATATCTATTGATTTATCTAAATAACCTTTTTCTAAAAGAGTTTGAGCTGCAAATCCTGCCAAATGCATGGTACCTAATGAGTGTTCAAATCGGGTATGATGAGCACTAGGATATACAAGATGAGCTCCAGCAAGTTGCCTTATTCCTCTTAATCGTTGAAAAATGTAACTATCAATTATTTCCTTTTCAACCAGAGTAAATTTTATATGTTTATGAACAGGATCAGTTATTTCACCTATATATTCTAACATCAAAAAAAATGCAACTAAAAAAATTATTAATCTTTCTAATCGTTAATACTTGTTTTTTTAAAATAATATTTAAAAATGAAAATTAAGTAGACGGTGTAACGCTATAATATACATGATCTAAAAGAAAATAGAATTTTATTGTTTTAATTGTTCTTTAAATAAATTTTTGCGTATCTTTATTGGTACATCATAATACGAAGCTAATGCAATTGCGTCTGAAGCTCTATAATTTCTTAATATTAATGGATTTTTTCTGGTTTGGAAATAGAGATTTGCGCGTAACACAGAACCACTCATATAAATACGAACTTCCATGAGTAATAGGTCTTGCATAACTGCAATTTCTTCTACTAGATTATATATTGTGGGAATTGTATTCTTGTCACCTTGTTGAAATCTTAGAATATGTTTGGCAACTTCACCAGAGAATGCATTTATTGGAAATTCTTGACCATCTGCTGAACGTAGGATTATTACACCTTCCAAACCCAAATGATCGACATATCCCACATCACTTATTTCAACATTAATATAATCATTTTCTGGAGATATAGAATAATTGGACATTGATTATAAATTCTATGAACTCGAGCAAAATAAGCTTTTATTTAATTATCATCAACATTAGATAGATAAATTTAATTCTAGTTTATCAAAATTCAATATTAAGTTAATTTATGAACTACCTGATGAAATTTCTTAGAGATGAAGGAGGAAGAATAATATTGATTAGTGTAGTTGCATTAATAATAACATTTGTTATTTATTCAAGAATAACTGATCCTAATATTAAGGACTTGATTGTTTTACCATCGAGTCTAAGAAATCTATCGATTGGTACTATATTACTAACAATCTCTTCTGCAATTTTTATTTGTTATGGAATATGGAAAATTTATAATAACATGATTAGTAAAAGTATTATTAGATCAAGAAAAACTAAATTAGTAGAATTCTATCTGAATAGAAAAAAAACCTTATTGATAACAATCTCTTCTGCAGTTATTTATGCAATATTTTTTGGTTACTTATCTCAAATGTTAATATTTGTAAATGAGTCACAATTAGAAAATAACATTCCATATTTCAACATAGTTCCATGTTGTAATATACCAGGATATGTACCATTGATATATTTTTATATAACGTCAAATTTTTTTATTACATTAATTCCAATAAACATAGTACTATTATTTGTTGTTTCAATGTTGGTAGGTTACAATATAGCATTACATTATCACTTATTGAAAAACATTAAGATATTTAAAAAGTCAGAAATACTTGGAAGTATTGGTATTGCATGTGGTCTTTTTATAGGATGTCCTACATGTGCAGGAAGTTTGATTATTGCAATATTTGGATTTAGTTTTGGAACTGCAGCAATAACATTACTTGCATCGTTTCAAGCAATATTTATTGCAATAAGTATTCCATTATTAATAATAACACCATATATAACTATAAAAAATATAAATAAAAAATTAGCTTGATTTATTTTTTATTGATTAACACAGAAATTGGCAAGTTGTTTGTTACTATAGAATCAAAATATAATTGTAATGATAAATCAGTATCCCAAACAGGTTCATTAGTAAATAAGTGACCATATCTCTCAGAGCTACCTAATTTTTCACGTGAAATGAATTTTTTTGAATATTCATCTGTTATCTTAGTAATATCATATCCATTTTTTACTGCTAATTTTTTTAATACATCATGTATTCCTGAACCATGTTGAGCTGCATCTTTTTTTCTATATGCTACACTGTGATCAAGTCCGATTTTCTTTGCCAATTCTCTATGAACGCGTTTACCAAAAATATCCTCACTATTAACAATGTTTAGTCTTAAATTTATGCTAGTAGCAAACTTTACGATTTTAGGATCTAAAAATGGCACTCTCATTTCTATACCATGAGCCATGGTAATTTTATCTTCTCTTTCAAGACATTCTTTATATAATAATAATAAATCAGTTATTAGATATTCTTGTAATTTTTCATATCCTTGTTTCTTTAATATATTAGGATACCATGAATATCCTCCAAATAGTTCATCTGCACCCTGGCCGGAAAAAACTACCTTCATGCCATCTTCAGCTGCAAGCTCTACTGCAGAATATATAGGAATGGCAACCTCCACTTGTGTCATATTATTAGTTTCGATTGTATTAATTATTTTTGGAATTATATTTTCCACATAACGGGAATTTAATTCATTAATACGTAGATCTAAATTAAGTTTATTAGCAATAGATTTAGCGAATTCTATATCAGG
The DNA here is from genome assembly GCA_050043595.1 of Nitrososphaeraceae archaeon. Lineage (GTDB taxonomy): Archaea > Thermoproteota > Nitrososphaeria > Nitrososphaerales > Nitrososphaeraceae > TH1177. The sequence continues at coordinate 18,043 of JBNAIF010000091.1, forward strand.
AGATCCTTCAATTCCACTAGTATAGCAAACAACATTATCTACGAATTTCTTGACAAGTAATGCAATAAGAACGCTATCAATACCACCTGAAAAAATTACTCCAACTTTTTTTAAATCTTGAGTTCTTTTCTTAATTGAAGAAAGTAAAAGTTTTTCATAAATATCAACGGCATTCTTCATGTTGTTATATACTGGATTGTTTTTATGAATTGGAGGATCTGATAGTCTAATTTGATTCGACACATTTTTTGAGATACATATACAATGTCCAGGTAACACAGAAATAGTAGGTTCGTTTAATCCAATTTCCCATAATGCTTTACGTTCTGATGCAAAAGCTATTAATTTACTGTTTTCAGCATAATAAAGTTGCCTAATTCCAAGTTTATCTCGAATTAAATAAATTGTATCATTTGATTGATCAATTATAGAAAGAGCATATACACCATCTAATTCATTTATTGTTTTCTGTAAAGCGAGCATAAAATTATTCGTTTTTTTACAATTTTCTTCTAACAAGTGAACAATAACTTCACTATCTGTTTTAGTAGTAAATTTATGATCAAGTAATCGTTTTTTGATTTGTTTATAATTATAAATTTCACCGTTATGTTCAAGAATAAACCTTCCGTCACAACTTTTGAATGGTTGTTGACCTAATTTTCCACCTACAATGGCTAGTCTCACATGACCCAAGGCAGAATCTGCGTGAATATTATTAGATAACTTTTCTATTGAAAATGAATGGTAGATATTTGTATTTGCGGAAAGACCAAATCCATCTGGTCCTCTATGTTCAATACTATTTAACATTGTCTTTACCATAGGAACAATATCTAAGGAAGATTTACTACGTAAACCAGCTATACCACACAATACTATTAAGATTATGTGGTTTTTCATACTAAATAAACCTTACTATATGATATTTTTATTGACTAAAAAATATCAGAATATTAAAGTACATATAATTTAAATAATATTTGTATATTAATTGATAAAATATTAAATACATATTTACATCATAAAAATAGTTAAATAAAATGTTAATATCAAATATAATTTTCTTTACTAAAAAAGTAATAATATATTATAAAATTATTATATTATCATAGAAATTATGAAATTAGTTAAATAAAATGTTAATAAACATAGGATATTGACAAAAGATATAGAAAGGATACTAAGATCCCTACTTGATGAACGATCAGTTTTGAAATTATTAAAAAAAATTGAAGAGGATAAAAAAGAAGAGGATAAAAAATATATCAATACAAAGAAAAAAACATCTGCAAACAATAAAAAACTATTTTATAATTAAATATTAAATTTTTATATCTAACAAAAAATAACCTAATGGAAATGGTGATTTGTAGTGAAACTTGACCATCCTAGGTTTACTGAAAGATTTGGTTCTATAAGCATTAATGGTGTTCAAAGGGTATATGAATTAGATTCGGGATTAGAGAAAGGAAAAAAATCAACTCAAACAATTAATGCTATAGGAAATGAACAGATTTCAGAAATTGAAAGTAAAATGGCTATTGTTATCCCTATAAAAAATGAAAGATTGAAGCTATTAGAAGGTGTGTTAAGTGGAATTCCAAATGAATGTATGACAATAATAATATCCAATAGTCCACGTCAACCTGTTGATAGATTCAAATTAGAAAAAGAAGCCCTGGAACAATTTAATACATTCGCAAGTAAAAACGCATTGATAATACATCAGAGAGATAAAGGATTGGCAGAAGCAATTAAGGAAGTAGGATATAAAGATTTGATAGGAAAAGACAATTTAATACGGAACGGAAAAGCGGAAGGAATGGTTCTGGGAATGTTGTTGTCAAAGATGGCTAAAAAGGAATATGTAGGATTTATTGATGGCGATAATTATGTCCCTGGTGCAGTTAATGAATATGTTAAAATATTTGCATCAGGAATAGCAATGTCTAACACACCATACAAAATGGTAAGAATTTCATGGATCTATAAACCAAAAATTTCTGAAAGCGGAATTTATTTTTCGAAGTGGGGCAGAGTTTCAGAAATAACAAATCATTATTTAAATTCACTAATTTCATATTATACAGGATTTGAGACAGAAGTTATGCGTACAGGAAATTCAGGTGAACATTGCATGTCAATAAAATTAGCAGAATTATTAAGTTATTCGTCTGGTTTTTCAGTAGAAACGTTTGAAATAGTAAATTTGTTAGAGCAATTTGGCGGAATTTTACCTACAGAAAATCAAGACGCAATGGATAAGGGAGTAGAAGTAATGCAGGTAGAAACAAGAAATCCTCATTTCCACGAGGAAAAGGGTGAAGCTCATTTAAAAGAAATGATTAATGGATCTTTAGGATGTATATATCATAGTAAGATTTGTCATCCTAAATTAAAAGAAAAATTAATGGAAGAAATGTTGAATAAATCTACAATTGAAAAAAATACAGAACCCCCATCTTTAGAAAAAATTAGTCCTTTTAAACAAATCGATATAAAATCATTTGAAAAAAAACTTAATGATAAATCTGAAAGTCTAATTTCTCTAAATTAAATAGAAAAGTTACTCTTTATCGATAAATTCATCTGGGTTAGGTGGTTCAGGATTCAATCCTTTTCTTTTTCGAATATCTTGAACTAAATTTTTTATAACTGATTGAGGTACTGCTTGCCAACTCTTAAAGAAAGTACTCCACATAGCTTTACCGGCAGTTCCACCTCGCATAACTTCTGAAAGATCGAATGTTTCAGATGCGGGTACTTCACCTTGCATTATTGCAATAACTCCTTTCTGGTCGACATTTAGTAATTTACCTCGTTTTCCAGATAGAATTCCTGCTACAGTACCTATTTGTTCCTGTGGACATTTAATTTCTATACCTAACATGGGTTCTAGTAAGATAGGATTGGAAATAAGTAGAGAACCTAACATAGATCTTCTAGTAGCAGGCATCAATTGAGCTAGACCTCTATGAGCTGGATCTTCATGAGGAACAAAATGATTAAGAACGAATTTTACTCCTCTTAGTGTTTCGTGTGCCAACCCACCAGAATGAACAACATCATCAAATCCTGATTTAATAGAATCCATGGATTCTTGAATGAATTGGACTCCTTTAGTTTCATCAATTAACATGTTTCCAGATGGATCTATTGCACATACGTTACGAGCTTCGTCTGCATTCCAGCCTTTCTCTCTAAGGATCCTAGCTAATTCTTTTTTATCCATATCCTCACGCAACTTTCCATTTCTAATTAAGTCAATGATATCTTCGGTAAGTGGTTCTACTCGCATGAAAATTTTGTTGTGTTTATTAGGAGATTTACTCATTACTGGACCTCCGTTATTACGGATAGTTTCTCTATAATTTATTAGAGGTTGAGAAGTGGTAATTTCTAAGCCAGATTCCTGCAATAGAGATGTTGCAATTTCAAGATGTAATACACCCATTCCAGCCATAAGTGTTTCACCTGTTTCTTCGTTGATTTTAACTATAAGATTTGGATCTTCTACTGTTACTCTACGTAATCCTTCTACCAATTTTGGAAGATCGCGTGGATGTTTAGGTTCTACAGCTATCGTGACTACAGGTTCAGATACATATTTAATAGATTCAAATGCCGTATTACTTTTAACGCTAGAAATAGTTTCTCCTGCAACCGCATAATCCAAACCTAATAATGCAGGGATATTGCCAGCAGGCAATACACTAACAACTTCTCTTGTGTTACCCATGTAAATATTAACTGATTGAACTTTGCCAGTACGTTTTCCATCAATGAGATATACTTCGTCTCCATCTTTAATAGTTCCAGAAAATAATCGACCAGTAGCAATTCGTCCAGCTTGTGGATCAACATTAATTGTAGTTACCATCATAACTGCTGGACCTTTATCATCACAATTCACTAAAGCCTTTCCAATGTCAGAATTTAGATCACCGGGCCATATTTTTGGGATTCTATATTTCTGAGCTACATGTGGAGGTGGATGATGCTGAACAACCATTCCTAGAACAGCTTCATGCAAAGAGGCTTTTTCAGATAAGGACTTAATTTTGCTTGGATCATCTGAAGAATACGCATCGTAAACGTCTTTGAAGCTAATTCCTTTCTTTTGGGCTATTTTGAAATTAAAGCCCCATCGATCTTTTGCTGAACCAAACGCAACACTATTTCCTTGTATACTAACTTTCCATTTCTCTTTGAGATCCGGTTCAGCATACAGATCAATCAATTTATTAAATTCGGCGATAATATTTGACAACCATTTTTGCATTGCAGGTGGATCTAATCTTAATTCTTTTACTAGACGATCTATTTTATTTATATATAAAACAGGTCTAACTCGTTCCTCTAACGCTTGTCTTGTAACAGTTTCTGTTTGGGTCATTATGCCCTCTACAGAATCGGATACAACTACTACACCGTCTATTGCACGTAAAGCCCTGGTAACTCTACCAGTAAAATCTATGTGACCCGGAGTGTCTATCATATTTATCACATATTCTTTTCCCTCATGATCATAAAATAATGTCACATTTGCTCCTCGAATTGTCATTTGTCTATTTTGTTCAAGTTTCATAGAATCTAGTGCTAGAGCTTGTCCTGCAACTGAAGGAGAAATTATTCCAGAAGCAGCTAAAAGACTATCACTCATAGTTGTTTTACCATGATCAACATGAGCTATAACTCCAAAGTTACGAATTTGATCCTTATTATTAATAATTCTTAATATATCTTGTGTTGACTTGAATTTAGGCATACAGATATTGAAAAAAATTAAAGTAGGTTTATTAAACTTTCCTTAATATTAAGATAAATAAATATTGTAAATATAAAATTTCTTTACAGGTTGATCACAAATAAGAATAATCATAATTAATAATATTTTAAAATAAAAGTATATTATAGAGATAAAATGATCAAGGTAATTCGATATAATGTTTGAAAAAAATTACAATGATAAAAGATTTTATAGAACAATATAAAAAAGATAAAAATGATAAAAAAAGAAAATAAATAGTATGAGAAATATCTAAAAAATATAATTCCTCTATAAATGAACATAAGTTAGTTTTTATATTAAACAATTTTTGAAATAAAACCTAAACAAATTTTTTAGTACTATAGATTCAAATAATTTAATAAAAATATTTAATTATAAAATTATTTTATTAAATAATTTAATTCATACAGTTTCAAATACTATAATTATACTGAAATAATAATATTTTACATTTTAAAATTTAAATGAAATGTTAAATGCCTTTAAAACTAATTCATATACGTAATCTGATCTATAAATATATCATACCAAATGATCTTATTTATGTTGAAATATATTATTCAAGATAATTGAACTAGTATTTAATGATAAGATGATAATAAATTAGATTTATTTTAGAAACTGGAATATTTAGTTTCTAATAAGATGTTACAATTATCAGATAAAAAAAGATTTGAAGCTAATTTTTTAATAAATATATATTCAATAGATTTATTTGGTATACAAAAAAATGTTATATATAGTAACAGTCTAAATAATATAAAAAACTAATCAGAATTTATACAGAAATAACAAATATTTAAAATCCAAGAATAATAAAAATATGAATAGAATATACCCAGAGTTGTATGTTATGAAATTAAATAAAAGAATGACATTTTATTATATAATTGTAAAATATGTATTTAGGATAATAAATATATGAAATTAACTGGATATACTTATATCACATAAAGTAAAAGTAGATCAAATGATTATCAGTGAAAAGTCAAGAAAATCCATGGAAAATCTTGGCTTAACTAGTTATGAAATTAAAGTTTATCTATCGTTATTAGAACATGGATCAATGAGTGCTTCTAACATTAGTAAAAAATCAGGTGTACCATATTCTAAAATTTATGAAGTGTTAAATGGTTTAGAAGAAAAAGTATGGCTAGAATCGGATAGTTCAAGACCTCAAAAGTTTTTTCCTAAATCACCATCAACTGCATTAGAAGCACTACGAATTAAGAAAGAAAATGAAGTAATGAATAATGAGGTAATAATAAAAAATGAATTAATGCCTATTTATGAAAAAAAAGGAATAAAAGAAAAACCAGAGATATGGGTGGTAAGAGGATTCTATAACATTGCAGAAAAAGTTTCAGAAATAATTCAAAATTGTAGTAGAGAATTACACATAGCTTTGCCACATATGGCACAAGATGTAACTAAGACTTTGCAACCAATTTTGAGAGGCCTACATGATAAAGGAATAAAGATCTTTGTATTAGTTTCAGATGAAACCAATTCTGAACTTGTTCACGCAATATCTAGAATAGCAGAAGTCAAAGTTAAAGATAATATGTTCGGAGGTGGAGTAATAGGAGATAATAACCAAGTGGTCATTTTGCTTGGAGAAGAAATAAATAAAAATAATACATACGAACCAATAGCTATTTGGGCAGAACACATAGGTTTAGCAGGTTTTGCAAAAGATTATTTTAAATATTTGTGGGCAGACGCTAAGAAATTAGATAAAATGGATATTAAAAGATAAAGAAAATAGAAAAAAATAGCTAGATTTTTATTTTCATAATGAAAATTGATAGAGACAAACAATGACTAAAATAGCCCTGCTGAACAAAAATGAAGAAGATCTTGAGTAAGGAGTTTGTCAGCATTTTTTAATTACCTAAAGATTTCATGGAAAATAAATTAAAATAGTTAATTGTCGATTCTATTTTCGATAAAATCGAGAAAATTAGATTTAGCTATATTATAAGGCATTTGCAGTGGTGGATGTTTGAAGCAATATGCAGATATACTTTTTAGTACTCCCGATAGATTTCTATCTATTCCCAACTTAGTAGCACGTATTGCATCGATCATTATACCTGCACTATTGTATGCATCAGCTACACGAAGTTTTAGATCTAATTCTATTGGCAATCGTCCAAATTTTTTTCCTTTGATATTTATATAACAAATTTTATCATTCCTTAATGAACCTACATAATCTGAAGGCCCTATCCTCATTGGAATTGAATAAGTAGACATTGCTTGAACTGCGCTAGTTTTGCTTATTCTTTTGTCTTCTAATCTATCATCATCTAACATATTATAAAAGTCCATGTCACCGCCAATATTAAGTTGATATGTTTCATCTACATGAACTCCACGATCTAGAAACAATTTTATCAAAGTTTTATGAACTATAGTTGCTCCAAGTTGACTCATTACATCATCGCCTACACATAAAACATTTTTATTAAAGAATTTATTGTGCCAATCCGGATCAGATGCTATAAATACAGGAATAGCATTAATAAAAGAAACCCCAGATTCTAAACATTTTTCAGCATAAAACTTTGTTGCATCTCTACTTCCTACTGGCAAATAATTTAATAAAATATCAGTATTAGTATCTTTTAATGTTTGAACAATATTTGTTACTGATTTTTCAGAAATTTTTATTTTTTCACTAAGATGTTTCCCCACGCCATCAAGTACTTCACCTTTCTCAACCTTAATATCCATTTTAGGAACTTCAGATATCTTGTGAGCATTATTTGGATCCGCGAAAATTGCATCAGAAAGATCTAGATCAACTTTTGAATCAGATACATCGAATGCGGCAACAAATTCAATGTCTTCTGGGGTGTATCCAGATAAATCATATGCAGTCAAACCAACAATATCTTTTTCATTAGTTGATTTATAATAGTGAACTCCTTGTATTAATGCCGATGCACAATTTCCTACACCAGCTATAGCAACTTTGATTTTTTTACCCATAAAATTATCTTTCGTAAAATTTTCTATATATGTTATTCTAATCTAAAAATACTAAACTCGAAAAATCAATTTTGAAATGTTAATAAAGTGATCTCTTTGTTCTTGAATGAGTTATCCAAAAAATATGTTTTATGAAAATATTCAGCGGTGATATTCGATTCGATCTTATGAAAGCTGAATGATTCTGCTATTTTTAAAATATTATCTATGTAAATATCATCATTTATGGTGATTAGGATTTGAATAATCCCTTTATTCTTTAAAATATTATCAATGGAAGTAAAAATTAAAGACAATTCAGATAATGATGGTATAAAATGATCTTTATCTATAATGAGAAACATATTATCTACACTCTTTGATTGTATATGTGGTAATAATTTCAGAGCATTTCCCCAAAAGCATGCTGCATTTTGTGTCTTAAGATTCATAAATTTATTTTTTATATTTAAAACAGCTTCTTGATCTGTGCCAATTCCGATAAAGTACTCATAAGGATTTTCCATGGCCATTTGATATAACATAGATCCAGTTCTAATACCGATCTCCATGTTTATAATTTGGTATGACTCGTTGGAACGTAATATAGTCCTATTAATTTGAGTAGATGGATTTCCTTCATGATAAAATTGATATACTATATTCCAACGTTGTTTAAAAATGTCTGGAAAATTTTTGTTATTTAGAAGGGATTTAAATAAATCAATTTCGATAAACTGTGAAAAAAATTGATCAGTTTTTGATATGGCCTCAAGTTTTGGTAAATATAATTCGTCATATAAATTAATAACTCTATCCCAAGCACTTATTGGATCTGAACTTAGATATGTTACAGAAAGATCTGCTAACCAAAGTACTTCTGATAAAAGAACATATTTTTTTGAATCTATTTTTTGAGAATCTAATTTTTTGGCTAAAGAATAAAATTTTTTTTGAGAATTTTCTTTTAGAGCAAATGGATAATCAGTTCTCCATATTAATAATTCAATAATTGTACTCTCAACAGGTTTTTTGCTAGACTGCAGATACTCGGGATGAGTAGTACTATATTCAATGGGAGGTAAAGAATAAGAATAGTATTCCCTGAAATAATTTTGAAATTCAGAAGCATTCATAATATAATATGCTTCATGAATTTTAATAGTTGATATTTCATTGATAGTTCGTTCCACTTGTGGTCCCTCTGATCGATGTAAACCAATACTCATGCTAAAATTTTGTTGACAAGGATCATAATCATGTAAAGCTGCTCCAACTAATAATAGTTCATAATCTCGCCATGTAAATTCAAATTCATAAAGCTTCTCCGGTAACATTTGTAAGCTCACGTAAGCAACTTCTAGACTATGATGAAAATTATGATATTTGCTAGATCCGTACCCTAGTCCTTGCTTGTCGTACATATTATTTAAAAATTTTAACAAAGAATGTATTTTATCTATACTATGAGAAGAAATATTTTTTATTTTTGCGAGTAAAATCAAAGCATCAATAAGTTCTCTATTCGAAATATATCCTAATTTTTGATTTGTATTTTCAATTATTTTATATTCTTGTACTGGTATATACTTGTTAATTAATTGCGATATTTCCTTGTATAATATTCTTATAGGTAAACTTTTATTAATATAGATAAAAAAGGAACTAAATATTACATGATATTTAATACGTTGTATTTCATGTTCAATTATTTCATTTGTAGCATACATTATATTTTGATTAATAGAATTAACTAATATTCCAAGATCTGAATCCGACATATTTAATCGTGATTTTAAATCTGAAAACCTATTGATTTCGGTATTCATTACCAGCCATTGTGGAATACTAACTACGTATCTATAATTTTTCTTGAAAATATTATTTTTGTTTAACAATTCTTTTGAAGTAGTAGCGACATTTTGTTTTTCTGAAAATAAATTGAGTTCATCATCAGAGAGGATCTTTAATAATATATTCTTGTTGTTGTATTTTAAACATAATAAAACATACCAATATTTACCTTTGTCTAACCATTTTGGTGAAGGTGTTTCAGGATCCCAAAAATCAACAGGACTTAGTGGTACAAAACCTTTTTCATATTTTTTTGTAGTAGGATTAAAAGATTTATAATTATATTGACCAATTAAAGGATCCATTTTTTTACATAATAATTTAGCTGTGGTTACATAATTTTTAGATTTTGTGAATTCTCTGTAAGCCATTAATCCCCAAATGCATCCCAAGATACTAGATATCACAAAAATTATACTAATAGGATCAATATCTTGATCGGTAAAATAATGAGGTGCTAACGGAATTCCAAACCAACCGGTAGATAAAATGCTAACAAAAGCTAATGTTAGAAATAGCCAACGAGATAGATCCATGTAATATAGGCTATATGATTTACATGATGAAAAAAAAGTAGTTATAAGTAATTTGATATATGTAGACTTAATCACAGACATCTAGCAAAGAAATTTTATTGCATATATATTTATCAAATTGCTATAAATTAAATATTATTAATATTAATATAAAAAAAAGGAGATGAAAAAAATCAAAAACATTAACGAAAATTTGGAGATGAATTTAAAGGTATATAATTTGATTACAAAAGTTCCTCCCGGAAAAGTTACTACATATGGTGAATTAGCTAGATCCATAGGAAAGTTCAAATCATCTAGAGTAATTGGAAAAATATTAAATAAAAATCCTTTCCCAATCAATATTCCATGTCACAGAGTTGTACTATCAAATGGTAAGATTGGAGGTTATTATTATGGAGTTGAAATAAAAAGAAGGATTTTGGAAAAAGAAGGAATAAAAATATCAAAAGGAGGAGAAATACAAGATTTTTATTCATTGAAAAAAAAATTAATAGAATAATATATTATTGAAATTAGACAAATAACAATGAAATAAAATTTATTAAGAATTGAATTAAATACAATAGATAGAGATGGAGATGCTAACAGCAGCGTTAGTGCAAATGAAATCATCAGAAAATAAAAAAGAAAATTTGGAAATATCATTAGATTTTATTCAAAAAGCGGTAAAGAAAAAGGCAGATTTTATATTCTTTCCAGAATTTCAAATGATGTACTCATCAAAAAATCAATCATTAAAAGAATTATATGATGAAGCTGAAATATTAGCAAGTAGTAAATTTCTTAATGAATTGAAGAAATCAGCTAAAAGAAATAAAATAGGAATTGTTGCCACTATGTTTGAAAAAGAAAAAGATTCTAAAAAAGTTTTTGATACAGCTATTACAATAAATAAAACTGGAAAGATTGTATCTGTCTATAGAAAATTGCATCTTTATGATGCATTTGGTTTCAAGGAATCGTCCAAATTCTTGTTTGGTTCAAAAATAACAAAACCAATAGATTTACAATGTATTAAAAGTGGGATAGTAATATGTTATGATATAAGATTTCCAGAAATATCTAGAATATTGTCGCTTGAAGGAATAGAAATGTTGGTAGTTCCTTCTGGTTGGGTTTATGGTACCATGAAAGAAGAACACTGGATTACTATGTTAAAAGCCCGAGCTATAGAAAATGGAATTTATGTTATAGCACCCAACCAAGTCGGTAACATATTTTGTGGCAGAAGTACAGTTATAGATCCATCAGGAATGGTTCTTACAGATTTAGGAGACAGGATAGGATATCAAATAGTTGAAATTCATAAAAATAGAATAAAAGAGATTAGAAAATCTCTACCATTGTTGAAAAATAGACGTAGAGACATCTATACTTTGAATTTAAATAAATAATTATTTGATTTTCGAGGTACAATCAATATTAACACAAAAAGATTTACTTGTTCTTTTCCAAGGATAATAAATATTGATTTTTGGCCAATTACATAAAACGCATTTTTTTTTCAATGGTTTTATTATTCCATGTTGAGGTAATGGAGAAATTGCTTTACAATTAATTAAGAAAAAATTTGAACATGAAACAAATCTCTTTTTAGTTTTTTTTGATCTAATGATATTAAGTTTTCCAGTTTTACAAACTGGACAAATACCTAGGTAATTTTTTTCTTTTGTCTGCAATTTTGGAATATATTCTGTAGACGTTGTAAAATTAGGTAAAGAAAGTAAAGAATTGATTAAATCTTTTATATGCGATTCTAGTAACATAAATCCATTTTTTTTTCCGGTTTCTATAAGTGTTAAAAAAAATTCAAAAGATGCGGTAAAATCTGGAAAAAGGAGTTTATTTGCGTATTTATTTATGATTTCAATTATATGTAAACCTAAAGATGTAGGTATCAAAAAACTATTCATTTTTTTTACATAGTTTCGTTTTATCAATGTATCTATAATATTACCCCTTGTAGATTTAGTTCCAATTTTATTATTCTCCATGCAAGACAATAATGTGGAAAAGGTGAAGTTAGTTATAGGTCTTGAAAATGTTTCTTGGATAGATATTGATAAGTTATCTAATTCGTCTTCAATTTTAAGTTTCATCACATCAACGAATGTATTTTTATCGTCATTTTTATCTAGATAAATTTTCATCCAACCAAATTCAATAAACATATTAATATTATGTATAAAATAATAAGTATTATTAACTAAAATGTAAATAGCAGTGTTTTTACGTATAGCACTATTTCCAAAAGTAGATAAAAATCTTCTAACTATTAGATCATAAATAAGATGTTCAGATTTTGATAATTTTTCGTTAGGTTTATTTCCAGTTGGGTAAATTGCAGTATGAGCAGAATCATCTTTTGTACCATTATTAGGGGTAAATGATTTCTTAGATAATAAACCATTTATCCATTGTTGATACTTTGGAGAAATTCTTGAGAGATTAATAAATATTTTTTTATAATCTATTCTAGGATCAAGTTTTTGGCTATCAGTTCGAGGATATGATATAAGAGCTTTAAGATATAATCGTTCTGCAATCGACATAACATAGTTGGGAGAAAAACGAAATAATTTATAACATTCATGTTGTAAATCTCCTAAATTAAATGGATGTGGTGGATATACATATTCTTTGTTGGTTTCTATGTTGTTAATAATAGCAGTTTTTTTCTTACAATTATTTAATATATTAACAGCATCATTAAAATTATCTAGTTTAGATTCTTCAAAATTACAAGATATAATAATATTTTTAAACCTAAACTTTCCTTTCACAATCCAATAAGGAATTGGTATATGAGAGTAAATTGATAGTTGTCGTTGAATTATGAAATTCAATGTTGGTCCTTGAACCCTACCTATACTAAGATTCATGTTTGTGTTGTGTGATTTACTCAATTGAGTTAAGGCTCTAGAAAAATTTATTCCATATATAAAATCCAATAAGTGTCTGTACAATCCCGAATATGCGAGATTAATATTTGGTTTCTGTAATTTTTGAAATGAAGTTAGAATATCATCATTAGTTAAAGTCGTAAACTTTGCACGATAAGAATCTTGATATTTGTTCCCACAAATATGTTCCAAAATATTATAACCAATTACCTCGCCTTCTTGATCATAATCACAAGCATGAATAAATATGTCAATGTTCTTAGATAATTGTCGAATTGTACGAATATGTTTATCAATAAATAAATTCGTTGTGCTAATCTGATCCCAATATACATCAAAAATAGGAAAAATCTTTCTGTCAGAGTAAATATCATTGATGGAAAATAAATGTCCTTTAGCAGATATAATTACATACTCAATATTATTATTTAAAATACGGAAAATATAATTAGAAGATTTTATTTGTTTAGAATTAGATTGACTCAATGCACTTGTTATTCTTCTAGCAGTACTAGGTTTCTCGCATAGAATTAAGATAGATTTATAGTACTGTTGATTATGATTAAATCTAAATAAGTCAATCAAAAGATAGATAAATATTCTAATTAAATTAATTAAACTTTTTTTAATGGTTAAAATTATTTTATATCAGAAAAGATATAAGATACTCCAAGGCAATTTGCTTTATGCAAATAACTCTTTCAGCTATAAAAGCAGATATAGGGGCAATAGGAGGCCATACACGTCCTAGTGATGAATTGGTAGATACAGTTAAGCGATTCATTAGCCGAAAAGGAAAAAATTTACTAATTGATTATTACATTGGATACACAGGAGACGATATTCATATTATAATGACGCATAAATTTGGGAAGGACAACGAAAAAATACATAAATTAGCTTGGGATGCATTTAAAAATGGAACAGAAATAGCAAAGAAACAAGGATTATACGGTGCTGGTCAAGATTTACTAAAAGATTCATTTTCTGGCAATGTAAAAGGGATGGGTCCGGGAGTAGCAGAGATAGAGATGAATGAAAGACCTAGTGAAGTATTTTGTATATTTGCAGCAGATAAAACTGAACCTGGTGCGTTCAATTTTCCATTTTGGAGATTATTTGTGGATGCTGGAAGCAACACAGGTTTACTAATTAATGAAAATCTTGCTTCTGGAGTGAAATTTAGAATTATGGATGTAATGACTGGAGATATAGCTGAACTAAAGATGTGGGAGGATAAGGCAGAATTAGAAGCAGCTTTGATGTATCCTGGAAGATACGTAATTCATTCAGTTTATTCATCTGATGAAGAGCAGATAGTTTCAGCTTCAACGGATAGACTACACAACATAGCAGGAACTTATGTTGGCAAGGATGATCCTATCGCGATCGTAAGAACACAGAAAAATTTTCCAGCTACTGAAGAAGCCGGAAGTTCATTTAATAATCCACATTATGTTGCTGGAAATACTAGAGGAAGTCATCATATGCCACTAATGCCAGTAACATTAAATTCTGCAGCAAGTTTAAACTATTCGATTCCTATAGTATCATGTCTTGTATTTAGTATGCATAATGGAAAATTAACAGGACCACACGATGGATTTGGAACTTCGGATTGGGAATTACAAAGGATATGGGCATCAGAAAGAGCTATGATAATGAGAAATCAAGGATTTGTACATCCCGCTACATTAATACCAGAAGAATTAGAATACAATAAAGGATATGAAGCAAGAATAAGAAAATTGAGTGAAAAATTTACCAATAAAAATAAATCGAAAAAATAGCGATTTAATAAATGAAAGGTCTTATAATAATAAATTTCAAAAATTATAAAGAAATTGAAGGACAGAGAGTTATCGATCTGGTAAAAATAATTAGTAATATTTCAAGTAGATATGATATAAATATAATAGTTTCACCACCACAACCATCATTGTTTCATGTTGCAAAATCAACTAATTTACAAGTGATTTGTCAACATATAGATAATAATAATTTGGGTCCAACAACAGGGTACTTTATTCCAGAATTAGCGAAATCATATGGGGCCATAGGATCATTAATCAACCACAGTGAACATAAGATTGATCATAGAGATATAGAAGAACTAATATTGAAATTACGTAAATTAGAAATGAAATCTTTTGTTTGTGCATCTAACTTAATAGAAGTAAATAAAATAGCAAAATTAGAACCAGATTATATTGCAATAGAACCGCCAGAATTAATAGGTTCTGGAAAAGCTGTAAGTAGGGAAAATCCAAAAATAATCACTGATACAGTAAACGAGGTTAGAAAACATACTCAAAGATCGAAGATAATTTGTGGAGCAGGTATAATAACTAAAGAGGACATAGTCTATGCATTAAAATTGAATGCTCAAGGTGTATTAATTGCTAGTGGAATTATTAAAGCCAAGTCTTGGGAAGAAAAATTGGCGGAATTAGCACAAGCATTTTAGAAGTAATAATATTGTATTTATGATCCTACTCTTTTCATTTTAGAACCACATCGAGGACAAGAAAGCTGGTTATGTTTTGTACCACAATTCATACAATAGTAATTTACAGTATTGTTACCAAACATAGTAGCACCTGAAACTCCAAGTCTTTTTAATGTGCGTTTACGGATATAAAAACTAAGTAGTATAAAAACACCCATTATGATAGGCAAGGAATATGGAAAAGGAATAATTATAGAAATAGCAAGACTTATTGCTAACGAGATCCCTATCCAAATTAGTTGTTGAAATAGAAAACCTCGGTTATTAAAGTCACTCATAAATACATTAGTGCTCTATGTTATTTATAAATATATTTAGAAGAAAATCGAACTGGAATATACAAAAACAACATTTCACAAATTATACCAGCACATTTAAATTATTGTAAATTATATATAAAATTACATCGACCAAACCGAAGGGGAACAATTAACCTTATGATCTGAGGCATTCATTGTCTCAGATCATTTTAAAATTAAAAAGAATAGAAAACTCGAAAGATTTATTCTATTATCAAATATTTTAATTAAATGCAAATAAAAAAATGAATTTACAAATAATCAAACCTGTTCACATAGAAAAACAAATCCAAAAATAGTAAAAATTAAGAAAAAGTATTATTTTTTTACATTAAAAATTTTATAAAATAGAAAATTTATTTTTTCTTGAGATAATTATAGAATTTATATTTTTAATTAAAACATAACTTTAAAAAAAAGTAGTTTTTATTATTAATAGATATAAATTGGCAGAAAAAAAGGAAACTGGGAAAAAAGGAACAAATAAACCAAGAAAAAGGATCCAAGGAGTAATCAGGGAAGAGAAAATTCATGACGTTTTGAGAGCATTAGGTAAGGCAGGCATTCCAGCAACATTTTATGATTCAAAAGGTATAGGTACAGGAGAAAAATATCAAATAAGATATGGAAGACGTGGAGATTTATCTACAATGGCATATTCAAATAGACGAACGGTAGAAACAATAGCAGATGAAGATAAAGTTGATGGAGTAGTCAAGATCATAAGAGACAATGCAAAGATAAGCAAGTCTGGCGGAGCTGGGGGAATAATAATAATATCACCTGTAGAGGACTTTATAACTATATAAAATAAGCTATCATACACAATCCATTTTTATTTTTAATATTAATTAAAATATTATTTGATGTGTTCATCTAGATAATTTATAAAAGCAGAAAATTTGTTGCGTGGAATTACTGCACCACATGCTTTATCATGACCACCACCACTTCCACCATGTGTAGAAGCAATGTCATTAACCAATCTACCTAGATGAATTTCGCAATCTCTAGATCCTCTAATAGAAATAATATACAAACCCTTGTCTTCTTTGTACTTATAGACTATTGCAACTTTTTTTCCAGACATTCCCAATACAAAATTGACTACTGTGCTTGATGCTAAATTCAATGTATTTTGTACCATAGATAAATTAGATTTGTATATGATGTTTTTCTCTATACTGTCTATTGCAAAAGATATTTTTTTGGCATATTTTTCGGCTGCGATAAATCCACCTTCTATATCATGAGGATATTTAACTATAGATAGCTTTTCGACTAAATATCTTAGATAATCATCGTCATTTTGATGAGATGATATCATATAGGAAAATGCAGTAGATTCTAGCATAAGAAATTGTCTGTCATATCTGGAAACAATAGAAGACGCTATAGGTTTATTTTCCATGTAATCTGTCAGTGCACCAGATGCAGCAAAGAAAGAATAAGAAGGATGTAACTTGTGTTTATATTTATTAAAAACTTGAACACTAGTACATTCTTCAATAGAATGCATAAAATGAACCCCCACATCTTTGATTTCTTTTTTAATAGAAGAGTCTATATCGTGATGATCAATATAGTATATTTTATATCCCAGTTGTATAATTTTGTTTAATATATGTATAAACTTCTTTTGGTTTTTTTTATTTAATCCTAAATCACAAATAAAAATTCGATTATAACCCTTGTTTACTGGTTGTAGAGAACTTAATAATTTCGTTAGTTGATTTATTAAATGTGCATAATCTACAAGAATTATGTTAACGTTTTTAAACACAGAATTTATTAAAATAGCCGAAGAAATTCCATCTACGTCTTCTTTATGAGAAACACATACAGTTATGGACATTTTAATATCTATATTCGGTAGGTGAAGATTTCACAAATTTATTTTTTAAAGATAAAAATACGATTAAAAGACTATAAATATTAAGAAACATTCTAGATAATAAATTGATAGCATTGTTTGTTGTCATAAGATATTGATCAATTATTCTTTTTATATATATTCATTTTTAAATTCAATAAATAATATATTTAGAAAAATTAAGAAATACTATAATTATTATAGATTAAACTTTTATATAATATCAATTATGTCTTTTATATGTCAAATGATTCGAATTCAGTACCAAAGATTGTAGCAATTGAGGTTTTAGAAAAAAATGGAGTAAATGTAGAAAAATTAATAGAATTAATAAAAAAAGGAGTGGGGGCAGAATTTACAACATATTACTACTATACAATATTAAGAATGCATTGTACTGGTTTAGATGGCGAAGGAATTAAAGAAATTGTAGAAGATGCAAGAATTGAAGATAGAAACCATTTCGAAGCTATGACTCCAAGATTATATGAATTGGGAGGATCTTTGCCAAAAGATATAAGAGAATTTGCAGATCAAGCTGGATGTCCTGATGCTTATTTGCCAGATAATTGGAAGGATCTTAATTCCATACTAAAAGTATTATTGGAAGCAGAACAATGTGCAATACGATCCTGGGGAGAGGTATGTGATATGACTGCAGGAAAGGATCCTAGAACATATGATATTGCACAAAGAATTATGCAAGAAGAAGTTGAACATGAAGCATGGTTTATAGAATTGTTATCGAAGAGACCTTCAGGTCATTATAGGAGAAAGTTTGCAGGTCAATCACCTCATACAGGTTCACAAGGTGGATTAATTCATCTAGATTAACAAACCCATTTTTAATTATTAATGCTTTTATTATCCTATTTATCAGATATTATATTAAATAATGAATCGCAGATTTGGGGAAATGATAATGATAGTGTCTGGAATAGGAATAGCAATTTCTGCTAGTGTTATGAATATTACATCACTAGCATATGGTGGTTTAGCTATCACCGGATTAGGTGTGATATCCATTTTTTGGAAATAAAATTTGGAAAATAATATATGGTTTTATTAAATTCAGAGAATATTTTAAAAAAAATTAAGCAATGTTCTGAAGAAAAATACTTTGTAATAATGTATGATTTTTTTATCGATAGAATAGTCACGTTGAAAACAAATGATTTTATGGATATTGTAGAAAAAACTCGATATGGTGGTGGAAGCATCCGGAACATACCGACCAAAGAAGTAGTCGGAGGCAATGCAATCAATTTAGCTTATTGTTTAGCAAAAATGGAACAACGAGTTGTTCTTTTTACATTGGCAGATGAATTTGGAATAACACTCTTGAAAAGATTGTTTAAAGACTTTGGGGATAAAGTTGAATTACGAATAGTAAATGGAAGACCAGGATTTACAACTTCGTTAGAATTTAAAAATAAGAACGGAAAAATAGAATCAAATGTAATGATAAGTGATGTGGGAGACAACAGAACTTTCGGACCAGAAAACTTCACTAATCAGGATATAGATGTAATTAAAAATTCCTATGCAATAATAATTGTTAATTGGGCTAGCAATATAAAAGGAACAGAGTTAGTTGAATTTGCATTTAAGAATTCACGTAATTCTTTTCATTTCTTAGACCCAGCGGATATTAAAGATAGGATAAACGAATTTTGTAATGATATCATAAAGTTGAATAATCTAATTGACATATTAAGTATAAATGAAAATGAATGTAATGCAATACTTTCAGAAATTGGAAATGATAGAAATCTACTAGGTGGAAAATATTTTTCAAAAGATGTAAAAGACGCTGCAAAAATCATAGCTGAAAAATTTAATATTGATATAATTATTCATACAAAAAAAGGATCAGCATGGTCTAATGGATTAAAGACAATTTTCAAATCATCAGATAAAAATATAAACGTAAAAACGCTGACAGGTGCAGGAGATTCTTGGAACGCAGCTTATATTTTAGGTCAGACTATATGTTTAACTAAACATGAAAATTTATTATTTGCTAATAAATTAGCATCAATGTATATATCAATAAAAAATAGACAAGAAATAACATTACCAAAATTAATAGAAAAATATCTTAATTGAAAAAAATGAGCGTAGATGAAAAAAGGTGTGTTATTTTGAATAGGTTGTTTTTGACACTAATTCTTCAATTTTTTTATTAATATCCAATGTTACTTTAAGTAGATCTGGAGTCCATCCACGTTTTTTAATAAATGTAGATAAAGCTTTAGTATCTTTAGGCAAACAGGCACCACCAAACGGTGTTCCTGCTCTCGTTCCATATTTGCCGATTCGTCGATCAAGCGATACACCTAAACTAACAGATTTGTCGTTAATACCTAACTCTTTGCAAAGCATACCAATTTCATTAAAAAATGATATTTTTAAAGATAGAAAACAATTAGAAGTATATTTAATCATTTCAGAAGCTTCAAAACTAGTGATAATGATATTTTCGGTAAGTGGTTGATAAATTTCTTTCAAAATATTAGAACTTCCTTCTACATCTTCCCCTATAATAACACGATCTGGGATAAAGAAATCTTCATAAGCGCTATCCTGTCTTAAAAATTCAGGATTATAACAAATATTATAATCTTCACCACGTTTCAATAAACAATTATTATCCATATAATCAATTATCACATCTTTCATTGTACCTGGTAACATTGTACTTCTAAAAACAAGGAGACCGGCCCTTTTAGATGTATTTAAAACATCACAAATAGAATGAATGACTGATTCAATTTGTGATAAATCTTGTTCATTATTATCATCAGTTGGAGTATTTACACACACAAAGGTTATATCATTATCATGTAGTGCATCGCTAAGATTGTCAGATATATCATAACCCTCATTTTTGAGTGTTTCTAATCGTCTTTTGGATATATCATAAAAAACGACATCATGTCCCAATTTATGAAAACCTTTTCCTGTTGCAGATCCAACTACACCAGAACCTATAATTGATATTTTTACCATTATTTTCTTATCCTCGTCTGAAGAAAAATGGATAAGTGAATATATATGTGCTCCTATATCTTCGTATAGAGAAAACTTTTGGATACAAATATAGTATAAATTTATAGAAGTTTTTATCTCATAAATTAAATACAATCTAAATATTAAGAAGTTTCTAATAAAACAATGTTACGATCAATATATAATATGGAAAGAAAAAAATAAATTAAATAAAAAAATGCAGGTTTTGTTGAAAAAATCTATACCAGATAGAGTATTAACTGTAATTTTAATTGGAATAATAATTACTCTAATATCATTACTTTCTATTACATTAAGCTATTATATTTCGCCAAATAATTTTGATTCTTACTTTAATAATAAGATAAAGCAAGTAGTATTAGACATATCTAATATTTTCGGAAACATTTTGATAAATTTTTATCAATATGTATGGCTCTATTTGCCACTAGGAATAATTGGATTTTGGAGATGGAGTGTATGGATATTTAAAAAATCTTCATCATTTTTGTATCATCCAATAGAACCTTCCAATAATCATATAAATAGATATAGCATCATAACTCCTGTTTATAATGAAGATCCAATAATATTTGAAAAAGCACTAAATTCATGGATACAAAATAGACCTAATGAAATTATTGCAGTAATAGATCAGAAAGACGAAATATGTATAGAAATATTTAGAAAAATTTCAAGACAGAAAAAAAATATGAAATTAATTATTACGGATAAACCTGGAAAACGACCAGCGTTAGTTGATGGAATTAAAGAATCAAAAGAACAAATAATAGCACTGGTGGACAGTGATACCATATGGTCTGAAAATATAAGAGATTTGATATTAGCACCATTTGCTGATCCGAAAATCGGCGGAGTCACTACTAGGCAACATCCAGTTGAAAGAAATTCGTTATGGCAAAAAATCACAGATATATTTTGGGATATGAGAAACTATTATGACCTACCTGCACAAACTGCAATGGGGCAAGCTTTATCGTGTTTATCCGGAAGAACATCACTATATAGAAAAGAAATAGTCTTAGAAGATTTGAATGAATTTCTTAATGAAGTAGTTTTAGAAAGAAAAAAGGAATCTGGAGAAGATAAGTGTCTAACTAGGATAATACAAAGTAAAGGTTGGAAGTCATATTACCAAAGTAATGCAGTAATTTATTCACACGCAGCAGAAGATTTTAGAACATTCTGGAGTCAAAGATTACGATGGTCAAGAAATAGTCATAATTCCGATTTAATTAGTTTATGGAATGGATGGGCATGGAAGCATCCATTCTTGGCTTTCCACATGATAGATAGATTCATTACTATTTTTACTTTGTTTTTTGGTCCCATATTTTTTACTATAGCAATGTATCTAAATCATCATTTCCTTGCATTTTCAATTCTAATGTTATGGATGGTTGGAAGAGGAATAAAGATATTACCTCATTTAAGAAGATATCCAAAAGATATAATGTTATTACCAATTTATGTTATAATAAATTTCATGGTAGCAATTATCAAGTTGTACGCACTTGTCACTATAAGAGATCAAAAATGGATAAGATCGAAAAATAGAAGATCTTCAGGATCAATATTTAAACAAATAAAGAATTTTATTCTTACAAGTGAAATAATTAGTTCGTTAGTATTTATTATAATATACATTCTCAGATAGATTATAGAAAAATAGTTTTATATTTTAAGAACCAATAATAATGAAATGGGCAGAGTAAGTAAAGGTATAAATTGTAGTGTTCAAGGATGTGAAGAAACTGCGGAAAAATCTTTGAGCGAAAATAAAGGAAAAATGGCAAGTGATCTAAGTTTTAATATTATTAATAAAAGAGTCTATCTGTGTAGAAATCACTATAAGGACTGGAAGAAGGCAACTAAAGAAGAAAGAAATAATGAAAGAGCAAGATGGAATAATTGAATAATTATAATATAAGTAAATAACTAAATAAAATATGCGTTTACTTCAGTTACATTCAGATTTCATAGAATACGAACCAATTGCAAAAGAGATTGATAATGCAGAAAAAATAGAATTAAAGAAAAAAACACGTCTAGAAGAGTTAGTAGTGATTTTTGTAACCATAGAAAAAGAAGATGGAATTAATACGATAGAGAATGCGGTTTATGAAATTGAAAAATATTTAAAGTTAATAAATTGTAAGAAGGTTTTATTCTATCCATATTCCCATTTGAGTTCTGAATTAGCTGAACCTAACAAAGCATTTCAACTGATTAAGAAATTGCAACAAAATTCGTCAAGTATAACTTCAGAGATATTTAGAGCTCCTTTCGGATGGACAAAAACATTTAATGTAAAAGTTAAAGGACATCCTTTGGCAGAAAACTATAGAAACATATCAAATAAACATTCTATTGAATATAACAAAACTGAAAGTTCTGCATTAATGTCAGAAGAAAAACAAAAATCATTTTGGTTTATTTTAGATTTGAATTCTGATTCTAATCAAGAGTTAATACCACTAGAAAAATACAAGTTTAAGAAAAATAGTAACTTAAAGAAATTTGTAGATTATGAAACATCAAAAAGAAGAAATGTTGACCAGGTTCCACCGCATGTTCAACTAATGAAAAAAATGGCGATTGCGGATTATGAACCAGCTTCAGATAATGGAAATATAAGATATTATCCTAAAGGAAGATTAATGAAGTCTTTAATTGAACAATATATAACAACGGAAGTATCGAGATATGGAGGAATAGAAGTTGAAACACCAATAATGTATGATTCTAAGCATCCGTCCATGGAAAGTTATTTCAATAGATTTCCAGCTAGACAATACAACATTAACTCGGATAATAAGAAATTGTTTTTAAGATTTGCTGCATGTTTTGGTCAGTTTTTAATGGCAAAAGATTTTCATATAACATATAAACAATTACCACTAAAACTTTATGAATTAACAAGATACAGTTTTAGAAGAGAAAAAAGTGGAGAATTAGTTGGTTTAAGAAGATTGCGTGCATTTAGCATGCCAGATTGTCATGCTATGTGTAGAGATATGAATCAAGCAAAGAAAGAATTTATGAAGAGATTAGATCTGTCTATAAATGTATTACATTCATTTAATATTACATTTGAGGATATAGAAATAGCTATTCGATTTACAGAAAACTACTATAATGAGAATAAAGATTTTATTAAACAAATAATTAAAAAAATCAATAAACCTGTATTAGTAGAAATATGGAAAGAAAGGTTTTTTTATTACGTATTAAAATGGGAATTTAATTTTATAGATAATTTAGGAAAAGCTGCCGCTCTATCTACTGATCAAATCGATGTAGAAAATAGCAAACGGTACAATATTGAATTTATAGATGAAAAAGGAAACAAACAAAATCCAATAATTTTGCATAACTCTCCTAGTGGTGCAGTAGAAAGAATAATTTTTGCTATATTAGAAAAGGCTGCAAAAATGAAACAAAATGGCAAAATTCCTTTTATCCCTTTATGGTTGATACATACACAAGTTAGGTTAATACCAATAAATGAGAAACATAGAGCATATGTTGAAAAAATTTGTGAAATATTAAGAGAAGGTCATATAAGAGTAGAT
Source organism: Nitrososphaeraceae archaeon (assembly GCA_050043595.1). Lineage (GTDB taxonomy): Archaea > Thermoproteota > Nitrososphaeria > Nitrososphaerales > Nitrososphaeraceae > TH1177. Next base: position 42,399 of record JBNAIF010000091.1, read on the forward strand.
ATTGATGATAGAGAAGAATCAATAAGTAAAAAAATCAGAATGGCAGAAATGGAATGGATACCATTTATAATTGTTATAGGAGACAAAGAGATGAATTCATCTAAATTAATTGTTAGAGAAAGAGAATTAAATAAACACAATGAATATACATTAAAAGAATTAATTATCCGTATACAAAAAGAGGTACAAAATAAACCGTTTAGGACTATAAATTTACCAATATATCTATCAAAGAGACCTCAAATAATAGCATAAATCTCACGAAACAAGAAATTAAATACAAGTCATTTAATGATTAATTCACTTTCTTTAATGATTAATTCACTTTCTTTGTAAACTTCATTGTATGCTTTTGCGACTATATCAAAATAATTAGTTGTTTCAATAGTATCGTTAGTAACATTAATCAAGTTAAAATTTGGAACTCTATGCATATCAACCCTCCATTGCCAAAATGCAGAACCCCATGCATTTATATCTTTAAATGTTTGAACTAACAAGTCAGCTTCGGTCTGGTTTATACTACTGTAAGTTTCATTAAGAAGAGTTATTATTTCGCCTTCTTCATCTACTATTTTATCACGCTTTACATTATTCCATTCTCCAATGTAAAGGGGAACGTTTACTAGTTTCGCGGCATTGATAAAAGTATCCAATCTAGATTCTTGATACTTACTGGTTTGTGGAAGTCCATAAACGCTAATTTTAAAAATAACATTAGTAGTATTTTCTGGAGCCATTTTAGATAAATTTTCAGGATTTAATTCTATATCACTCTGCAAACTTACAGGAATACTCATACTATAAGCAATTATTTTAGATGTATATTGTCTTAGATAATCTGTAATGAATGTGTTGTATTCGCCAATTTTATCCCATTGAGTTTTATCATGCACTTGGGGTTCGCTTAAAATCTCATAACCTAATGTACTAGTATGATTATCGACGGTATTTACTACCATTTGTAAAAATGATGCTTGTTCTTCCCAACCATCATTTCCGTTATCATTCTTTACATTTCTATCCCACCAATTAGTCCACCAAGTTTTAGCTGTAGGATATTTTGTTCCGCCACCACTACCATAAAAAAATGAAAAGTCAGATTCAAATAAAGAGAACGGAAATCCAGTTCCTCTCTGTGGATTAAGGTATGAAGAAGTATGAAATTGGTGGTTGTCATATAATACGTTAATATTCCATTTATCAGCAGCATGAGCAACAGCTTTTAATTCATCTAAAAATTCGGCAGGATTTTTAGCATAGGATTCCCAAAACAGTAAAAACCTTACATGATTAAGTCCTGCTGATGATAAAATTTTAAAACTTTCTTCAAAATAATTAGTCGGTAAATCATAGGAGGCATCTCGCGCTTCAGATGTTCTAGTATAAAATCCATGCATATTAACACCGTTATAAACTATATTCTGATTTTCATCTGATTGTGCGAAAGCATAAAAATCATGATAAAAAGAATAAGAGATAAAAGAAAATAATAAAAAGAATAAAATAATTGATAAAAATTTAAATTTCATAATCTACTTTATTATTAAAATGATTTTTTATATACCTATCGATAATATTTATATGAATTAGATCTAGAAATTTAATACTACAAAGTGGAATTTATATACAAAACAACAATTAAAAAGATAATGAAATCATACTTTGGCAGATATGTGAATATTATCTGTTTTTTATTTATTTTATTATTTATTAATATTAATATTATTTATGGTGCAGAAATTATTGGAGACAAAAATGAGTTTACAAGTAATGATATATGTATTAAATATGATAATATTACAAGAACTATTATTTTATGCGATGGATCAGCTAATCCTCAAATAATATATTCTTATTTCAATGATTCAAGTATAATAGAAAAGATAAAAGAAAAAGAATATGTCTTAAAATCAAATATACAGATTCTTGAAAATTCGACTTTGTATATAGATTCAGGAAATGTAAAATGGTTAAAAATAGATTTAAATAAAGAAAACGGATATTCAATTACATCCAAAGGGAACTTAATTATTAATAATACAAAAATAACTTCATGGAATTCATCTATAAATTCAATTCCTAATATATTGGTTCCAGAAATTCCTCGTGGATATATATTGACATTCTGGAATGCAAAAGGTCATACCAATATTACAAATTCATATTTTGAAGGTCTGGGATATCAAAAATTTATTGGAACTGAAGGAATAACATTTTTTGCAGGTGATGGAAGTACTGTCAAGAACAATACTATAATTAACAATTATATCGGAATCAACATACCAAAAGATGTAGAAAAAATTAAAATAAATTATAATAACATAACCAAAAGTCTAAAAAATGGGATTAATATGGAATCTAAGGCAAATACGATATCTGTTTTTGGAAACAATATTAATGAAAATAATCTTCATGGAATATCTTGTACTAAAAACTGTCACAATATAGAAATTCAAAATAATATTTTGAGAGGAAATGTTGGAACTGGAATATATATGGATAAAGGATCAAATAATATTAGTATAATAGACAACAATGCACAAAAAAATAGTATCGGAATCATGTCTGCAGATTCATTTGATATAAAAATTATTGAAAATACACTTTATGATAATAGCAATGGAATTTTTATTAAAAAATCTTGGAACAACACAATTGATAAAAATGATATAAATAATAGTAGAAATTTTGGTGTTAATATTTTTGAAGGAGCCAAGAATAATTGGATATCTTCAAATAATATTTTAGGATCATTAGATAATGGAATCAACATTAAAGATTCAGGAACAACGGAAAATTATTTAATAATGAACAAAATCACAGATGGTGTAAAATACGGAATATTGCTGGAAAATAATAAAAAAAATACATTCGAAAATAATGAGATTCATGGAAACGGTAATGGAGATTATCGAATAATAAAATCTCAAGATAATATTATTAAAGATACAATATTTAATCAAACGTCGTTTGTATTTGATGATACAAATAGTGATTTGACTATAGAAAATAAAGATAATAGAGCAGTAGAAGGAAATATAGAATTAATTAATTCACTTCATTCTAATAAAAATATTATAAATCTAATTCCGCAAAAAAATCAAATTAAGCTTCAATCATTAGAATTATTTGTTGTACCTTCTTATGGACATATTAATATATCAAACATTAATCATGATTTTTCAACAAATAAGAACTTTAAAAAATGGAATGCTAAATTTTCAGAACAGCAGATTGAAACTGAATTCAAAATTGGGGGATTTAATATAAATGATCAAATATTAGCAACAGCAAATAAATCTTCTATAAATATTAGTACAGTAGATGAAAACAAGAACATAATATTTACATTTAAGAATAATGAATTGAACTATAGATTTGAATTACAAACAACAAATTATCCATTATTAATAACAATAGGCACGTTAATTTTCTTATTGATAGCTACTACAACGATATTTATTGTTAGAAAAAAACGCAAAAAAAACAGTATCCAAAAAGTTTAATCTGTTTTTGATATTTTGTATATTTTACCATTTTTTGGATTAGAAGATAATATATATAAATCTCCATCTGTATGATCAATCTTAATATCGGTAACTAAAGCAAAACCTGTGCCAAAAATAACATCATCAAGTTCAGAAGGAGTATTAACAATTTTGTCTTTTAGATCGTTTGGTAAATCAAGACCGGTTCGTGTATCATTTAGATCAAAATGTAGAATAGTACCGTTTTTCACTCCTGCAACTAACAGATCATTAGTATATTTATCACCAAGAATCGTAGAATCGATAAATGATATAGTAGTAGGAGCTATAGTTTGATTCCACATTAAAACAGGATCGGCATAATAACTATTTCCATTAAATGTAATTAGATCGTCTGAACTGAAATTTTTACCACTAAAATTGTAGTATAACGGTGATAAGCCAAGAACTTGTCTCCACCCTGAATTGAATCCAGGTTTTATAATATTTATTTCATCTCCATAATGAGAACCATTTTCTGTGTCCCATAAGTATCCAGTTATAGGATCAAAACCAATTCCAAAGCTGTTTCTTATCCCATATGCATAATATTTGTTTAAAAGACCTTCATTTCCTAGTTGAAATCCATCTCTAACTGTATCACCGTCAGGTGTAATTCGTAAAATACCACCTCTTCCGTCTGGAAGAAAAGTATTTTCTAGATTTAGTGCAAGAGTATCACCAGTAGGATCTTTATTACGATTAAGATCGCCCATTACAAAGTAGATATTCCCATCAGGACCAACACGTATAACACCACCGTTATGTGATGGTCCTGGGAGATATGGTAGATCCAGGAGTAATACAGGATTCACTAAAGTCATATTAGTAAATTCATAACGATATAATCGATTACCTAGAATATCGCCATTATCTTCGTTTTCTGTTTCAGTTACAAAAAGAAATACATAATTAGGGTCGGATTCGATAATTTGTGATCCATCTAGTCTGTCTTTATCAATAGTATTATTCAAAAATGCAAGTCCAATCAAACCTCTTTCACTCTTATTTGCCACATTTAAATCAAGAAGTGTTTGTACTTTTTTATCCTGATCAATTAGCTTTACTTCGCCTGTATTTTTTTCAATAACGAGAAATTGATCGTCTCCAATAAGTTCCATTCCAGTAGGAAATTTTAAATTGTCAACTATTAATTCTGTTTTTAAAGAATCGTCTTTTAAAACAGGCATGTCTAAATCTTCAGATTGAGAAGATATAGAATTAGAATTTGAAACAAAAAATATGATAGAAAAAAGAAATACGATAGGAAACAATTTCAACCTTAGTTTCATTTAGAATACATGAAAATGAATTATAAAAACATATTTAATCTATTCGAAATAAGTTTCAAAAGATGGATTTAATAATTTGCATGAATATCTATTTGTTTGATGTTTGGATTTAATTTCATATTAGAATATGGATAATTTTTTATATTATAACCTTTTTTCATATTCTCTGCTTTTATCGACTCTATAATTTGCGTATTATTAAATAACTTCTTTTGAAAATCTCCACGCTTAGAATCTTCTTTTTGAATTTTTTTCTGTCCAGAATCAGATATTAAAATATAATCTGTAGTAGTAAGTGGTCTAGTACTAAAATAACTTCTATCTTCATAATCTATATCAAATACATGTCTTGGCATCCATATATATAGTGGATTTCCAATAAGAGTTTTAGAATTATTAGATTCACCTAACTTTTCTATCAAGACAGAATGTGTTTCTAACACGATAGAATTTACATTAATACTAATTAGTAAATATGTAGAAACCAAACCAAATATTGCTATTGATGAAATTATGATATACGGTGTTATTTGTTTTACACGTGTTGATGGAATCATATTAGAAAGATCTACTATCAATTTAGCACCAGCAATAGCAAAAATTGGCAACAAAGGAATGACGTGAAATGATGATACAAAATCTATTAGATATAAAAATAAAAGAAATGGAATACTATACAGCAAAATAAATAAATCTCGTTTTATTGCCGCAAAAATAATTCCTGAAATTCCTAGAGTAAATAAAACTGGATCGTTAAAGAAGAATGTTTTTAAGGAATTTAATAGAGGTTTACTTTTTCTTTCCGTTGTTTGATGAAGTACATCATCTCTCCATTTATCAAATTCTCCGATAGATATTGCATGTGCAGGCCATAATAGAGGAATGACAAGAACAGGTATTAACCACAATCCTAGATTGCGGAATTTATGATTATTACTGTTTGTGTAAATAAGATAAGCTACAAGCGGGATCATTGTAAAAATAGGAATCTTGGTAAAGATGGATAATCCAAGAAATATTCCAGACATCGCAATATAAAAAAATAATTTCTTGTTTCCTACTTCATGATTGGGTCTAGAATTATCTTTAATATATAATGCAAATAATATAGAAGTTAATAATAACGGAAGCTGAATTGATTCCAAAAATATTCTACGTATAAGCCATGTATACGGTAAAACTGCGAATAGAATTGAAGCTATTAATGCTACTTTGAAACCATATCGACGTTCAACTATTTTAAAGATTAAAAATGTATCTATTATAGCAAAGAAGCTCATTAGTAATCTTGGAAACAGATACAAATGTTCTATAGATTCTAAGCTATCATCATAATTTAGAATGTCAGGATATCCAAATAGACCAAAAAATCCAGCTAAAAGAATTTGACCGAAATAAGGAGCAAAATAACGATCTTGAGGTTGAAGACCTTCTCCTTCTAAAGTAGACATTGTTTTTCTTAAATAATGACCCTCGTCTACATGTAAACTGGGAAAACCGATTGGATTCCACATATGAGTAAATGCGCTCAAGATTAAAGGAATAAAAACTAAAAACAGTTTTTTACGATTATTTTCTAATTTTAAACTCAACTTATTCATCAGTTTTATTATGAATTAATTATTAGTGGTATTAATAATTTAGTAAGATACTACTATAAAATTTTACTTTCTCGATTTTTTGCCATATTTGTATAAATGCCATACAGAACTAATATAATCAAAAATTACATTAGAACTCATTTTACTCTTTCCAAAAGTTCTATCATGAAAAGTGTATGGAATTTCTTGAATAGGCATATTATGAGATTTTACTAAAATTTCTAGTAAAATTTTATAACCTTTAGTATCAATTTGAATTTTATTTAGGATAAGTCTTGGAACTATAAAAAAACCTGACATCGGATCTGTGACGTTATTTACATGTAGACCTAAACGCGCTATTTTTGATGCTCCTTTACTGATAAGTTTTCTCTTAAATGGCCATCCGATAATAGCGCCGTTTTTAATATAGCGGGATGCAATGACTATAGAGTTCGGATTTTCTAATAATTTTTCTATCATCTTGGGAATAAGTTCTGGAGGATGAGAAAGATCGGCATCCATAATCAATATATAATCACCATAAGAATTTTTTACTCCTTCTAAAATAGCAGGAATTAAACCATTTTTTATTTTTCTAGTGATTATTTTTATAGAATAAGGTAATGTTTTTTCAGAATTTTTTATAGGATTTTGCTTGATGTAATTTTGAACTATATTACTTGTTCCATCAGGAGAATTATCATCAACTATAATAATTTCAGTAAACATTTTTTGAAATAAATTTTTTTTAATTCTGTCTAATAAATGAACTATGTTTTCAGATTCATTATAAGTAGGAATAATAATAGATAACATATACATGTTTTTCGAAGGTCTTTTTTCTTGTTTATTAGCTTGCACTTTACATTTTTTATTATTGCTATCCGTGTATTAAAATTATCGTAATCATCAACTAGAAAAGTTTTTTATACTACTCAAATAATGTTACTATATTAAAGATTAAATAATGAATTTGAATATAAAATATTTTTACTAAATTTATATCAAACAATTTTCTATAATATACTAAGACATCGTTTAAATCTATCCTAAAAATATAGTCTTTATATTTGTATTACTATAATATTCATGATATAATAAAAATCAATTCAAATGTATATCTACAAGAATTAGAATATTTTAATACAGAAAAAATACATGAACCAGATATTACATTAGATGTGAAATCTTTTTCCGACGATCCAGATATGTCAAAATTTCGTAGTGGAAGAAAACTTATAACAGAGAATTTTCCTCCAGAAAATTCATCTTATACAATAAAATATACAGAACATTTTGGATCTTCTGGAGCACAATTTAAAGTATATATTAAAAATGATAAAATTGACATCTTCATAAATAAATTAATAGCTACTTCAAAACATGTGGTTTATGTAAATCTTGTTGAACCTATCCTTCGATTTCTGTTTGTGTCTAAAGGATTTATCCTATTACACTCTGCGTGCATGTCTACACCAAATAACAATGGATTTTTTCTTTCTGCTCCACCAGATACAGGAAAAACAACTACTGTAATTAAATGTGTAAAAAATGGATATTCATTTTTATCAGATGATATGACAATAATACGGCTACCAAATGAAGCTATATGTTTTCCTAAATCAATGACCATTAGTTCTCATACATATAAAACAGCTGTTGAAGCTCAATCCAGTTCAAAAGATGTAGATACATCAAATAAATTTGGAATGAGAATTCGCAGTATTGTTCATTCTAAAGGAGGAAGAAGTTTTATGCATAAACTAGCAGATCATAATGTACCAATTTTTACTATAAACACGATAGGACAATCTAAAGTAAAACCACCTAAATATCATATAAAAGATATTATAAAGAATACAAAAATACAAGAAAAAACTATTGCAAATTTTCTATTTTTCTTGGAAAAAGGGGAAGAGGAAAAAATTGAAAAAATTTCAATAGATATAGCCTTAAAAAAAGCGATAGAAAATAGTGATGACGCATTCTTGTTTCCTCCATATAGTGACTTAATAAAATATATCATAATAAATGGAAAATCAGCAAAAGAACTTTTGGCAGAAGAGGAAAGAGCATTAAAAATAATATTAGAAAATATAGAATGTTATATTCTAAAAAGTAATAATAGAAATTGGGTTAATATGCTTATGGAAAAATTTAAATAAAAATTTTATCGAAATAATAATTTAATTTAAAAAAAAGGATATTATATTATTCCATATCCATTCCGGGCATTCCACCCATTCCGGGCATTCCACCCATTCCTGGTGGTCCTCCTCCTGGTGGTCCTCCAGCAGATTTAGCAGCAGCAATAACATCATCTATTCGTAAGATCATGCACGCAGCCTCTGTTGCAGATTTTAATATTTGTTCTTTTATAACTACTGGTTCTAGAACATGTTGTTTGTACATGTCAATGACTTTGGTATTCTTTACATCTACTCCAGTCCATTTAGAGCCTTTATTTTGTTTTGCTCGTAATTCTGCGATAGTATCTATAGGATCCATTCCAGCATTTTCCGCTAAACGAGTGGGTAAAGTATCTAATGCTTCAGCAAATTTCAAAACAGCTAATTGTTCACGTCCTTCTAAATTATTAGACCAATTTCGAATTTGAGTTGCAAGATATGATTCCGCTGCGCCTCCGCCTGCAACAATTGCAGGTTTCTCTAGAACATCTTTCATAACCATTAATGCATCATGAATTGATCTATCGGCTTCATCTACTATTCGTTGTGATCCTCCTCGTATTAATATTGTGACAGCTTTTGGATTTCTGCAACCTTCGATAAATACCCATTTATCAGTTTCTATCTTTCTTTCTTCAACTAAATCTGCAGATCCCAGATCCTTTGATGAGAGATCATCAATATTATTTACCATTCTAGCTCCAGTAGCTTTAGAAAGTTTGTACATATCACTTTCCTTGACACGTCTTACTGCAATAATTCCTTCTTTTGCCAGATAGTGTTGTGCAATATCATCAATACCTTTTTGACATAGTAATACATTAGCTCCAGAAGATTTTATTTTATCTACCATAGATCGTAACATTTTATTTTCTTCTTCTAGAAACATTTGCATTTGTTGAGGATCGTTAATACGTATTTCTGCGCTCATTTCTGTTTTTTCTATTTCTAGTGGAGAATTGATCAAGGCTATCTTGGATTTACTAATTCGTTTTGGCATTCCTCCATGAACAATTTCCTTATCAAGGACAATTCCTTTAATTAAAGTAGTATCATCGATAGAACCACCTGCCTTCTTTTCAACTTTGATATTGTCTAGATCTACGATGAGATCACTGTCTTTATGTTCAGCTATTTGCTTAGTTGAATCAACTATAATCTTAGTTACAGATGGACTATGATCTGATACTAATTTTGATGCCATACTAGTATTGACAACCTTTGATAATAGATCCTTATCATCTGTATTTACTTTTATGGATATTTTGTCTAAAATTTTCAAAGCATATTCTGCGGCAGAAGTATAACCATCTACAATAACAGTTGGATGCACATTTTTGTCTATCAGTTCTTCCGCTTTTTCTAATAACGCTCCTGCAAATACAACTGAGGAGGTAGTTCCATCACCTACTTCATTATCTACAGATTTTGCTACTTCAACGATCATTTTTGCAGCAGGATGTTGTACATCAATTTCTTTAAGAATTGTTGCACCATCATTAGTAACAGTTACATCACCTAGTGAATCTACAAGCATTTTATCCATTCCTCTAGGTCCTAAACTAGATTGTACAACTTCCGCAACCAGCTTGGCGGCAGTCAAATTATTTTTTTGAGCCTCTTTGCCCTTGTTTTCTTTAGTACCTTCTTTTAAAATAACTATAGGTACTCCACTTGGTGTGGCTTGAATATTTCCCATACTCATACTAAATCACCTATCACAATATTGAAAATTAAAATTTCCTATTTTTATAGTTTTAGAAAGTATTAGATAATTATTTCATATCTAATAGTTTCTTTTTTTTATCTTCAAATTTAGATCGAAAATCGGATACATTAATTATAAATCTTTCATGTTTTCCATCTCCTATTTGATCCAAGCCATCATGAGCAGATATTTGAAATAAAATACGTCTTGCATTTACCTGAATTATTCTAGCTTTTATAGTGATTTGGAATCCTACTGGTGTAGCAGCAAGATGCCTAATATTTACTAATGTACCAACAGAATCTAACTTTTCATTATTTAACAGATCTTTCAAAAGTAATCTACACGTTTCTTCTATCTCAGAGATCATTGATGGAGTAGATAAAACATTTTCTCCCTTCCATAAAAAACTAGTAGTTTGATTTGAATTAGTTACAATAATTCTTTCTTTCTGGGATCCAATTGGTATATTTATATCCATTATTTTAACAATTTATAATAATGTATCAATGTATTAAATTTTCTACATCATAGAGGTATTCAATAATTACTAATACATATAAAATCAATAACATCATAAAATAATACAAATAAGTTACTTAAAACCATACTGATACCAATTTTGATCTACTAACTGTTTTGTATCTTTATCAACTTTTGCAATTTTTTGAACTTCTCTGTAATATCCTTCTTCTCTAGACTTTGTTGTTGCATCTATTCCCATTTTTGAACCTAGATTTAGTAATGGAGATGATGGATCTAGTGTATCGGTAGGAGTATTATCAATGATTAATGTATCTCGTTTCGGATCAGACCTTGTCGTAATAGCCCATATAACATCATTGATATCATGAACATTGATATCATGATCTACAACAACAAAAATTTTTGTTAGAGATAATTGTCCTAATCCCCATAAACCCATCATTACTTTCTTGGCTTGTCCAGGATATCTTTTTTTAATTGATATAATTGCTAGTCCTTGGAACCAGCCAGAAGCTGGCATTGAAAAATCAAATACTTCAGGATGAAACATTTGAATTAAAGGCAAGAATGATTGCTCTATTACCTTGCCTATATACGCATCTTCAAGAATTGGTTTACCTACCACAGTAGTCAAATATAATGGATTTTTACGATGCATAATACCAGTCAGATTAAAGGTAGGATAAGGTTCAGGAGGAGTATAATATCCGGTATGATCACCAAATGGTCCTTCTGTTCTAATATCTAATGGGTCAACATAACCTTCCAAGACTATTTCAGAATTAGCAGGTACTTCTAAATCTATAGTTTTACACTTTACTAGTTTTATGCCTTTTTTTCTTACTATCCCTGAAAATAGAAACTTATCTAATCCTTCAGGTACTGGTGCTACACCACTAAAAATAGTGGCTGGATCAGTTCCTATTGCTATAGCAACTTCAATTTTATTATTTTTTTCTTTGGATAATTCATAATGTTGTGCACCTCGTTTATGAGTTTGCCAGTGCATTATAGCTTGTTTTGCGTTTATCAATTGTATTCTGTATACACCTATATTTCTTATTCCAGTTTCAGGATGTTTAGTTATTGTTAACCCAAATGTAATAAATTTTCCAGCATCTTGTTGAAAAGATTTCAAAACTGGTAGTGAATTTAAATTTGCTTCATTGATTTTGACTATTTCTGTAACAGGGCCAGAATCCACATATTTTGGAGCGTAATCACCTATTTCGGATAGTTTAGGTAAAACTCGTAATTTATTGAATAAACCTGATGGAATCTTTAATTTAGTTAAGTCAGATATTCTAGAACCGATTTCTCTAAAGTCAGATAAATCTAATGCAAATTTAATTAAATCCAATGAACCGAAAATATTTCCTATAACTGGAATATCATAACCTTTGATATTTTCGAATAAAATTGCTGGAGAATTTCCAGTATACATCATACGGCGTAAAATTTCAGATATTTCAAGATTAGAATCTACTTGTTTTTTTACCCTATGTAATTTACCTATTCGTTCTAGTTCTTGTGTGTATTCAGATAAGCTATCAAATATCACATGATATTATATATTTAGGATTTATAAAAATGTGAAGATGTCAAATAAATTTAAACATGATTAGACACATATTTAAAATATATAATATGAAAGTAATAAATCACCGATTCTTTAAAATTCCCCGTGATATTATATAATTTAAATGCGAAAACACATCAAAATTGGTAAAGCTACAATACTGGATATACCTATAATTTGATCAAAATTCATATAGAGATTAACGTTTCAGTTTTTTTTTAATTTCTGAATAGGTACTTCGTATAATATTCCTAAATAGTTTATGTTAAAATGGTTTTAATATTATTTATATGACCCATTTTAATTTTTCATAAAAATATTTATTTATATTTTAAATTTATAGAATTTGTAATCGAGGGTTATATTTCCATATTGAATAATTAGATGTTTTTACATATTTCTCATAGTTTATAGAATCAATTTTCTTCGATATTTATTAGAGTTTATAAAATCTTGTTTTATGTTTTAATATATAATAGCATATTAGTTACTTGTTATTTACTATATATCGTAGATTATTTTTATTTTCACATAATTTTTATAAGTACTACAATATTAGTTATAAAATAATTGAAAAATAGAAATTCTGAATAGAAGTGCATTCATTGAAGATCAAATATCATTAGTCTAATTGAATATATAATCTAATAATTTTTGAATTATTCTAGCTGTTGCCCCCCAAATTATATTATCTCGATACATAAATTGTAAATTATTTTGTGTAATCAGATCATTTTGTTCAAAAGTTTTGAATAAATCTAATAATGAAATATGCAAAATATCAGATACTTCGTCTGTTAATACGATTGTTCTAGGAATAGAATCTTGAATTGTAATAAATGGAAATATGATAAAATTAGTTGTAAGTGTTTTAGTTATATCTATATGCCCTAAAATATCCTTTTTATTGATTAATAATCCTATTTCTTCTTTAGTTTCTCTAATAGCAGTATTTATTAATACACGATCATGATTTGTATAAGTGCCTCCCGGAAATGCAATTTCATTTCTATGATATTCCATATTAGAACTTCTTTTGATCAAAACAATAAAGGGTTCTAAACCCCTAAAATAAATAATTACCATAACAGCAGATAATTTATAACCTTGATAAGATCCAATATCACCAAAATTCTTAATTTTTGGTAAAATTCGCCTAAGCAAAGATTCTTTGTTTAATTGCAACAGATTAATACACATTAGACTATTTTATAATTTTTAATATTAAAAATTAATTTATGTTTAACTGAAGAAAATGGTTTATAATCTTTTCAATTTCAGATATGTTAATATATATAGAAAAAATTGTTTGGAAACATTTGTATTAAATAGTAATTGATATTATGATATACATCTTGATTATAAATTATGAATTTAATCCTCCTAAAATATTATCAGAAAATAAGATTAACTTTTACAATTTGTCAAAAGAAATTGAAATTGTAAAAAATAAAGTTTTATCGATAGAAGATTTGGTTCACGGTATTCATTTTACAGATTCAGTTTTAGGAATACCGAGAATATCGAGTGTTACAATGGCGGAGATCATTAAAAAAAACAACAAACATATTAAAATATCATGCAGCGTTAGAACAAGAGACAGAAATTTAACATCCATGTGTCAATTTGTTTCAGATGCAATACATGCAAAAGTATATAGTTTATTAATTATTTTGGGCGATCGATCAAAGACAGATACTAAGGATAATGTTCTATCGCCAAGCAAGATAGTTTATGAGTTAAATACCAAAGGGTTCAATGAATTTATTAAAATGAATTTGTCAATTCCAAATAAATTAAGAAACATAAATAAAATCCAGAAAAAAATTGATTCAAAACCAAATTCATTTGTTACCCAATCTATTGAATCAATTGAAGATCTTGGAAATATAGTTGACATGATTAAACCTTACGGTATAAAAATAATTGCATGTATAATGTTACCATCAAAAAATAACGAACGATCTGCAAAAGCGATTGGATTAGATTGGAAAGAGTATGAAAAAGAACCTATCGAATTTATTAGAAATGCAGGAAAAATTGCTGACGAAGTATTAATTACATCACCAAATCATTTTTCATTGGCGAAAGAAATTCTTACGAGAATTAAAAAGTAGAGTAATTTTTTTTAGCATTATCTATTTCAGATTTTAACTCATAAAGAACTTCGCGTTGGTAAATATTCAGTCCATCATCTTCTGTTAGACGAGGTCTTCTATATTTGATTTTTATCTCTTTTTTTATTTTTCCGGGTCTGTTCGTAAAAATTACAACTCTATCTCCTAAACAAACGGACTCAGTAATGTTATGGGTTACAAAAATTATTGTTTTATTTGTTTTAGCCCATATTAGCTGTAATTCTACCAAAAGTAAATCGCGAGTTTGAGAATCTAACGCTGCAAATGGTTCATCCATAAGAAGAATTTCAGGATCTAGAACAAGAGATCTTGCTATAGCAACTCTTTGTTTCATTCCTCCAGAAAGTTGATAGACGTATGCATCAGAAAATTTTGTTAGCTGCATCATATCAAGATATTGCATGGCTATTTCATGTCTCTTTGTTTTATCTACCTTAGCCATTTTAAGACCAAATTCAACATTATCTAGAACTTTCAACCAAGGGAATAAAGCATTCTCTTGAAATACCATAATTCTATCAGGTCCGGTATGTGTAATTTCACGGCCATTTAATATTACTTTACCATTTGAAGGTTTATCTAATCCTGCTAAAATATTCAAAAGTGTGGATTTACCACAACCAGACGGTCCAACAAAACATACAAATTCGCCATCATTAACTGTAAGATTAATATTTTCTATAGCATTAAGCATGGAAGATTTATAATTATTTTGATCGAATGATTTAGTTACATTTTTTATTTCTAATTTGGCCATTATTATCTCATATTTTAAGGTTACATATTAGATACAATAATACTTTTAAAAGATATAAAAGATAATGTATAGTAATTGTTAAAAAAATTAGCAATCAATAAGAATTTTAGTATATTTGTTAAAATAAAATTATGTATTAATGCCACTAATCTACAAATAATATCATGAAATAATAATATATACAATAAATGAATTTATTCATTTGATATATTTATATCATGTTAATTATATAATAAATAATGTATTAAGAAATATTTACATTTGAGATTTTTACTATCAAGATCTCATTATTGATGCTACTTGACTAATATTTGCGTTAGTTTTGAAACCAGTGTAGTCAAAAGCTGTTTTCGATCCCCTATATCCATGATTATGTAATATGCTTAATAATTGATCGAGTTTTTTTGGACTAGTTTTAAGGATCGAGCTAATTTCATCTAAAGTAAAATAATATGGAATTTCATCATGTTCATCTATAGCGGTATTAAATAATTTAATGAGTGAATTTGTTAAAAGACTAGAATTAGAATTTAGAATCTTTCTTAATATTTTTTTATCATACAGAGATCCTAACCATATTTTTCCAGCAACTGAAAATCTATTATTGCAAAAATTACATGAATCAGAAGAATATTCAGATATAATTTCTCTATTGTGACATTTGAAACAATGTCTCAAATATCCTAAATATTCAAACAATTTATTTGCTAATGTTTTATTCTTCTTAATTTGAAAATATATTCGAAAGTAATGTTTATTTGAATGAACGAAGATTGGACATATAGATAGGTCAAATCGTGCTGCTATAATTGATACAACAGATAAGAGTAGACGAATAGCTATTTCATTAGAATAAGAATTATTGATAGAACGACCATAATATTTTCGTAAACAAACATTTGGATATATCCCACATAAAACGGTAGTATCAGTAGCAGTGATTGATATCAAACCATTGTTTTCTGTTGATCTGAGCACACAATCTATATATTTAGAAGGACTTCCAAATGGATCTAAATCAACGATGAAGAATTTCTTTGAATTTGGTGTTGGTCTGTTAGATAAAAAAGTATATGCATCATTATTAGTAAAAATATACTTGAAATAATTCGAGGAATTGATATTTACAGATTCCTTGGCTTTAGAAATAGCTAATCTGTTTATATCATTTATATAAACACTAGTGATTTTTGGTACTTCTATTCCAACTCGAATTCCTCTAGCACCTATACTTGCTAAGACGTCTGCAAATGAAATTTCAGATCTATCAATATTGGATAAAAATGCATTGTATATCAAAATAGAAATATCACGATTTAATTTTGCTAAAGGATTGAAAAAAGCAGGATTATGAGGTGGAACTTTATTGGTGAGTGAAAGTTTAGGAACAAGTAGCTTTGCATTTCCTTCTATAACAGTTGTAAAATCGTTATCATGCATTATTTATAAAAATTATGAGATTTGTTATATATTATACCTATTATGACTATAAAAATTAATTTAAATTCCTAAGAATATGATAATTTAGTGGGTATGCTAATAGGAGGAATCGATGAAGCAGGAAGAGGATCCGTTTTAGGACCGCTTGTTGTTGCAGGTATAAGTATTAAGAATGAAAATATAGCGAAACTTCATGATCTTGGTGTAAAAGACTCGAAAGAAGTACCTGCAAGAAAAAGATTTGACTTGTTTGATAAAATAATAGATATTGCAGAATTAACTTGTATATATAAATTAAATTGTAAAACCATAGATAATCATGTCTATAATAATAAATTGAATAAATTAGAAGCTAAAACTATGGCGAATATAATTAATAATTTAATAGTTAAAGAAGTATACATTGATTCATGTGATGTTAATTCATTAAGGTATAAAGAAGTAGTAAAGAAAAATGTAATTCAAAAAAATGTTAAAATTTATTCAATGCATAAAGCAGATAAAAACAATCCAGTTGTGTCTGCTGCATCAATTATAGCAAAAGTAATTAGAGATAGAGAAATAAAAAAGATAAGAGAAAGATTTGATAATATAGGGAGTGGATATCCATCTGATGAAATAACTACAAATTTTATTAAGCAATGGGTTTCACTTTATAATGAACCTCCAAGATTTGCAAGAAGATCATGGAAAACGGTAAAAAATATATTAAATAGACAGTCTTCGATTTATGAATTTGTAGATTGAAATTCAGCATATATTAATCCATGATCTTTATCGAATGGATCTAAGGTGATTATTTGTTTAATAATAAATTGATTATCTTCTAGTTTTCTTGCCTCTTGAGAAATTATAAACTTTGGATCTTTAGTTACATCTATGCTTCTAGTTTTTATAACTAGCAATATTTTTCCTTGTTTTTTCAAAAACATATTACAATTTTCAATAGCAATATCGGTTTGATCAGGTTGTGCAATATCACAATAAACTAAATCTACTGATCCAAAGATCGAAAAATATAATGAAGGTTTTCTTGCATCTTCTATTATTGGGATTATATTTTGTCTTTTTATAGATACATTTTCATTAAGTTCTCGCGCAACTCTAATAGAAGATTCTACTGCAAAAATTACTCCGCTGTTTCCGACTATGTCAGAAAGATGACTAATAGTAGTACCTGTAGATGCGCCGAGATAAAGTATTTTTGAATTTAATTTAATAGGAATTTCAAATAAACCCTTTTTAATCGCTGCTGCGAATTTACTTCTAAAAGGGTCCCATGTTCTATATTCTTGTTTATCAAATTTTACTAACTTCTCGCCGTAAACAGTTTGTCCTTTCATTAAATTTATGGTAGACAAGTGTTTTTCTCCACCATAAGAAATCCATCTAATTCCATCAGATATAATATCACTAGTTTCTTTATGCATGTAAACTTCTATACTTTTTTATTTAATACAGCATTTAAATTATTGTGTATGTTTTATATAGTTTAACTTGTTTAAATTCCAAAAAAGAGATTAAAAATATTTTTTTCTAAATTTTTTCTTTTTATTATTTTTTACTTTTCTTTTTCTATAGATTTTTTTATCTTTGGAATAATGTTTTATAGGATCTTCTGAATCGAATTTGGGTTCTTTATATTTAATTTGTATTTCTGAAATACGATTGTTAAGTTCATCAATTAGTTTTGGATCTTTTTCTCCTTTGCGATAGAGGTCAATTCTAGATGCAATAGCTACCTTTGAAGCAATAACTCTAGCGATTTTACCTCTTTGCCATTTCGGTGCAGAATGTAAAACGGGATGCTGAAATAATAAACCATGTTTGGGTGGTCGAGCTCCTGTTTTTAATGATCTAAATAACGCCTTTTCAGCACCTAGAATTTGTATTGTACTTGCTGGAAGTAAAGATAGTTTATTTAAACTTCCTGATTTAGCAATAAGACGAGCTCCTACAGTGGAGGTTAATAATTCCTTGATATTAGGAGCTATCTTTTCCATAGATATGTCAATATGATTAGCTAAGATACGTCGTAACTCTGTTTGAAGTAGTATTTCTTCGGCCAATTTCTTTACAATAGAGAGATTTTCTGGCAAAATACGTCCGCCTTTACTTCTTTGCGCAGTTTCTGCTATTATTTGAGATCTATTATTATCTATTCCTAAATTAATAAGAATGTCTAATGTGATGTTTTCTCTGTTGCCAGCTACTTTGACTATTTCGGCGTATGTAACAATATTTTGAATTAAATTGTCTAGTTCTGGAAAATGTAATCCATACCATTCTCTAAGACGTGATCCTATAACATTTATAATTTTGTCTAATTCATCCAAGGAATTAATTGATTGACTAATGTGAAGATCTAGTTGTTCAGATACTTGTCCAATTCTAAAATTTGATAAATTAATTGCAAATTCTCTCAGCTTGAAGAATGATTCACGTTCTGTTTTTGTAAAATTCGCTTTTACAATATATTCTAGTTTTGATTTTATAATTTCTTTAATGTAGTCTTCTGAAAACAAATAAATATTAATACCATTATTACGAAAAAATGAAACAAGTCCCAAATCATTACAAAGAACAGATTTATATGATCTTAGTTTTTCTGATAATTCAATAAGTGCAGAATAGTCACCATTAGAAATCAAAATATATGAAGAAACAGGATCTTCAAATTGCTTGGAAAAAACAAGATCTTTTTTGTCGTCAAAGATAGCTATTCCCAATTCAAATAAGATAAGCGAACATTTTTCGGTCATGATATAGCATTATCAGTTATTCGAGGTTACTAAAAAACATGTCATTTGATAAATTAAAACCTTTTTTAGTAAATTTCTTAAAAGAAATATTATATATTCATTGTTATTAAATAAAAAAGGAATTGCTTTTCGATATTTTCAAGAAAAAGGAAAAAAATAGAGATAAAAATATAGTACAAAAAAAAGCAATTGATGTTAATTTTAAGAAAAAACAAGTACATATAACTAGACAAACCGTTGATGGCATAATTACTTATGCTAAAACATGGCATCCAAATGAAGGAATATTGATATTAAAAGGAAAAAGTACTAATCATGCAATAATTATAAATGGATTGATTATTCCACCATTTTCATCTCATGGCCCATATTATTCTGGTTTTCCAATTAATGAATTACCATTAGATCTATCATATATTGGAACTGTACATTCTCATCCAAGTAACTCCAATGAACCTTCTTTGGAAGATTTGAATAATTTTTATGGAATAATATCCTTAATTATTTGCCATCCTTATGAAGTCAATAATCTTGATGCATTTGATAGAAATGGTAAAAAATATGTTCTTAAAATAATATGACATAATTATATTGATCAAAAGGAAAAAATATAACATAATTACATTAAAATAGTTCAAAAGATATATGCAAAGTAATGACATTAGAAGAATTACGATCGAAAGCTTTTTTCCAAAATACCATAGATATTTGGATAATGTTATGTAATGAAAATAAATTAAATGCATATGATATAGACAAATACATTAAATTTGTAAATTATCTTGATAACAAAAATATAAAAATGCAAAGATTTCCTTTATGTATCAAGGAATCTGGTGGAATGTTTGATCGAGGAATGGAAAAAACAAAATTTCTTGATGAACTTTCTAAAATTGATTCCGAAAATGCTGCTGCATATACTATTAAATTAACATCCGAGAATATGACCGTTATACGAAATTTTATTGCAAGATAAATTAAGATAAATGTTTTATGTTGTTAGTATTAAACGGTATTAATAATAAAAGAACTGATGATTAGAGTTTGTTATTTATCAAGTCAAGTAATTTAGAAATTTTTGGATCTTTGGAATTAAGTGATAATGCCTTATCAATTGAATTTTTTGCTTCTTGATAATTTCCAAGATCATAATAAATTTTGGCTTTATTATACCAAGGTTTGTGCCATTTTGGATCAAGTGTTATTGCAGTATCATAAAAAGACAAAGCTTCATTGAAATTTCCTAATTTATAATAGGCCCAACCTTTACTGTTCCAAGGTTTAGCCCAATTAGGATCAAGAGTGATTGCAGTATCGTAAGCATCTATAGATTCTGTATATTTTCCTTGCTTAAATAAGGCCCAACCTTTGCTGTTCCATGGGTTAGACCAATTAGGATCGAAAGAGATCAATGTTTCATATGTTGATGTTGCTTGAGAATAATTACCTAATTGATACAATAGATCTCCTTTAGCAAACCAGATATTAGTCCAATATGGTTTTTCAGTATTAATCATAAGATATTCATCAAATTTAGGAATTTTTTTTGCATTAAAAATAGCTTTATCATAGGATTCAATTGCTTGAGAATAATTACCCAATTTGAAATATACAGTTCCTTTATCTAACCATGGTGCAGACCAATTAGGATCTAAGGAAATAGCTTTATCATAGGATTCAATTGCTTGAGAATAATTACCGTTTACAATCTGGGAATAACCGTTATTATAATACAATTTGGAATCATTAAATTGTGGTTTATTTTGTGTATCTATGAAATCATAATCTCTTGTCAATAAGGAAATTATTTGAGCATCTGCTAATTGTTCAGTAAAAATAAGCAGAGAGATACAAGAAAAGAAAATTATTAGAAAATAATAAATTGAATGAAATTCATTTTTAAAAATATTTAACATATTTAGTAATCTGCATTAACAATTATTAAATTAAGCTATCTAAATTGAATTGAGTGGTACAAAATACATAAAATACGTATTTCATTTATTAAGTTATTTTAATATTAAAAAATGAAATGCTAATTTTAACACTATACTTTTATTTTTTTAACATCTTTGGATGAAAAATTGATTCTAATGCATTTCCTATGAGAACAAATGCTAAACCAGTCAATGCGATCATAACTCCTGGAGGAATTAACCACCACCATAAACCTCTAGAAGCAGCAGCTGCAGAATTAGCCTCATGTAACATCTGACCCCAGGTGAGAATTGATGGATCTCCTAATCCAATAAAACTAAGTCCTGCTTCGACCAAGATAGCACCAGGAACAGAAAGAGCAATACTAGCAAAAGTAAGAGGAAGTAATTGTGGAATGATATGCTTTATAATGATTTTAGTATCTGATTGACCAATAAGCTTTGCAGATTCTACATATTGAAATGTTTTAATCTGTAAGGCAAGACTTCTAGAAATTTTTGCAGTTCCCATCCATCCGAAGAAAATGATAAAAAGTATTATAAGAAATATACTTCTTCCTATGAAGACAGTAAGAATTATAAGAATTGGTAATGTGGGAAGAGAGTAAAAGATATCGTTTATACGCATCATACCCTCGTCTAGTCTTTTTCCTTTATAGCCTGCGATAACCCCGTACAATAAACCTATAAAGATAGATACGATTGATACTGATAAGCCTATAAAGAGTGCCCACGGTGTACCTCCAATAAGGCCTATGATTAAATCTCTTCTCATTTCATCGGTGCCTAATAATCCAAAAGTTTTACCTCCAAGTATGAATGCTGAATTTTTAACACTGTCAGATTCTTTAAAGAGATAAAATTTTATAGTAAAAATATATTCACCTTTTAAAATAGTAGTATTATTTAAATTTGAAAAAACAAGTGTTACAGGATTTGAAAAATCTGCAGGATATTGAAATTGAGATTCTTGTTTTTTTAATTGATTAGAGAATTGACTGTCTGTTGAAAATATTCGGCCGATCTTTAATAGATTATTAGTTTCTGTTAATGATGATGAAATTGAATCAAAATAAAGAATAAATTTAGTGCCATCGGGTCTTGAAACTTTGATTTCTATAGCTGAAGGAATTTCTCCTATTTCTAGAGAGTAAGAAAACATAATATCAGTAGGAGGTTCATCAAAATTATAATTAACATGATAATCATGATTAATGACTTTCATATTATTCAAATATTCTGTATTGGAAGTAACATAATTATTGAAATTATCTATATCAGTTTCTGAAATATTTAGAGAATCTTTATCATAAGATAATATAATATGTTCTGGTACTTTATTCCCATAGATTAGATTACTCCACATAGGAGCAGCCCCCTTAGGGTTATTTATCCAAAAAGAAGGATTATTCCATTCTTTGATTGAATCAGATGGAATTGCTACAAAAGCGTAAATTGTTAATAATATTAAAAAAAATAAAATTATTGAACCTATTATTCCACTTGTATTATTTTTAAATTCTGTTAAAAATTTTGAATTAATAAAATTCAATCTATTTCTTGTCAATTTAAAAGTAGTAATTCTTTTCAAATTCAATCCTTTGATATTATACCTGTCGAAATTATTCATTGATCTTCACTCTGGGATCAAAATAAGCATATGAAATATCTATGAAAAAAACAGTAGCTAGAAATATCAATGATGAAATATATGTAAGTCCTATTATAATTGGAATATCCATTAAGGTAATTGCATCAAAATATAATTTTCCCATTCCAGGCCAATCAAATACAACTTCCACAATAAATGCACCCCCAAATGAACTTGCTAAACTTAATGCAACCATAGTAATTATTGGAGGTGCTGCATTTTTCAAAGCATGAGAATATATAATTTTTTTTTTATTAATTCCCATGGCAAATTTTGCCTTGATAAAATCTTCATTAAGAATTCCAACCATAATATGTCTGACAATATAAGCAAATGATCCAAAACTCAATAATATCATAGTAATAAGTGGTAAAATCATGTGATATAATAAATCAAATATATAATATGGGTCTGATGGTGATGTAAGTGGTGTAGATCGAGCTGGAAAAATATCAAAAACAAATGAAAAAATAAATATCATTATCATTCCGAACCACCATACTGGAATGCTATTTCCAAGAACTGCAAAAATAGAATTTGATTTGTCCCAATTTGAACCCGATCGGTAAGCCAGGAAAGCTCCAAAATAAATTCCAATAAACGAAGTAAGAATTGTAGCAGTAGTAAATAGTAATAATGTTTTAGGTATTCGTTCAATAATAATTTCTTTAACATCAGAAGAACCAGTTTCGCTTAGGAAAAAATTTGAAGTCCCTAAATCTAATGTCATAACTTTAAACAAGATGTTCAGAAATCTATTGGGTGAATACCATGGTTCATCTAAACCTAAACTCTTTATTTGAAGATTTATTTGATTATTCACGTATTCCTGTCTTTCATTTAAACTACTAAATTCCAATTT
Organism: Nitrososphaeraceae archaeon; assembly: GCA_050043595.1. Taxonomy (GTDB): domain Archaea; phylum Thermoproteota; class Nitrososphaeria; order Nitrososphaerales; family Nitrososphaeraceae; genus TH1177. Next base: position 66,313 of record JBNAIF010000091.1, read on the forward strand.
TTGATTGTTAATATTATCTAGAATATTGTTTCTAATTGAATCTCGTATTACGTCATCCATTGTAGGACCTAAAAGTGAAATTGTTAAAACGAGAATAGAAAATAACACTATAAATATATTGATAACACGCTTGAATAAAAAAAATATAAAATTCGACATAAATATAGGAAATGTTAATATTAAAATTATATAAATCGTTTTATTAACATCAAGTCATAATAATATCAAACTAATACCACAAGATTAGAGAACTTTTCGCTTCCATAAAACGGACAATAATTCATTTTGATTCCTATGTATCAAAAAATATAATCAATTTTAGTAAAAAGAAGATCACCGCAAAAAGTAGTATTGATGACAATGTGTCAAAATCCTTATTATAGAATTTGTGAATTTTATATCTAATTACAAATGTAAACGTCAGATACTAAAGTAAATTATATTTATATTATTTTTTAGAAGAGAATATAATCTGATTGGATAAAATAGATTTAGTATCCTTATTTTTTTATTTTGGTATAGAATGTATTAATTTTGTTGAAATGATAATATTATTTGTAGTAAATTTGTTTAAAATAACGAATATATTTAAAAATATATAAAAAGTAATCAATTTATCAATAATATATTAATTATATTTTTAATAATATATAATAATATTATAGAAAATTTTTTGAGTTGTATTAATAATAAATTAGTAAAATAAGAAAATAAATAATAAAATAATCTCAATTCTTTTATAAGATAGTTTTAACATTTTATGTAATTATGAGAAGAGGAAGAAATCAATCTGCAGTAATCATAATATCAACGTTTCCAAATAAAGAATCAATTATTCAAAATGTAAACGACCTGATAATTGATAAGAAGTTATGTGCGTGTATTAGTTTGACCCCAATCAGATCATTTTATTCCTGGAATAATAAGTTAGAAGATCATGAAGAAATTATGGTATTATTTAAAACTACAAAATCTCTAGCTACAAAATTAAAATCGGAAATAGAAAGAATACATCCATATGATGTTTCTGAAATAATTGAAATTAAAATGAATGATGTATCTAAATCATATCTAAAATGGATGATCGAATCAATAAAAAATCAATAGTAAATCTGATCTAAATTGGAAATGAAAAATGAAAAAATTAATTTAGTTGTATAGATAAAGAATATACATTATTTTATTTAATTATTGTATTAGTTATATCTATCTGATTTGATACCTTAGTAATGCAATTATTCCACCTAGTGAAGTGACTCTTAATCCAATATCAGTTGATGAATCTACTGCAAAAACTTTTGCGCCCGAAGACTCTGCTTTATTCAAAAGTTCTATTAGATTTTCTTCGTTAGAAGTAGTTATTATTGAATTAGAGAACATTAGCGCTTCTACAGCATTTAATTCTACTGCGGAAGATACCTCCTTTGTACCCATGGCATATTTATCTTCTCCTTTGCTTACATACTCCATTATTTTATCTAACAAATTAGAAACAATATACATTTTACTTGAGCTCATAGATTCTTTTATAGAAGATGACCGTAAAAAAACTAAAATACCATCTTCACCGGCTACATCAACTCCATCAGATACGATCAGATTTTCTTTTTGATATAATTGCTTATTTATTAGATAATTATAAAATTTTTTTTTTGTTTCCCCAGGACCAAAGATAATAATAGTATAAGATGATATATTGTTTGTTATTTCTCTAAGAGAATGAAAAATATTGGTATAAAATTGATCAATTTTAGGATTGTTTTTTAGATTTGCATTATAATATTTGCCACTTTGACCAGAATAAATATTTGGAAGAATTTGTATATGAGTACCAGTAATTTTAGCTATTGCAGATTCTTTTGTGTCTATCCCAACTAGAATAAATGTATTTATAGTATTAGATTTTATTAATTTAAGTTCTAAATCTTTCCATCCCTTATGTTTAGTTATAATAAACGGATCACCGATCTGAATGATTATCGAATGATATGTACCTTTTTGAACGAGAGTGTTATTTGATTCTATTATAGTTCCTCTAATTCTGATTCGATCGATTGCAGTATCAAGATTGATTTGTTCGACTTTTATAGAAACTCTGATTTTTACTCGTTCTCGATCAGGTCTAGAATATTCATTGTCAAATTTTATGACTCTTGTGGTATCAGATACGATAATATCATTACTATGAATAATTCTTCGTAAAACAAATAGATCATCAGGATCTTCTGGAATAAGATAAATTGACTTTTCAGAAGAATCTTTAATTTCTTTATGAATCATAGTATTTATTGAATATTATTATAAAATAGTTATAATGATGGAATTAATGTTATTCATATAATTAGTTTTTTATATCGTTTTTTTCTAAATAATTATTGACCCATTGCTGTGTTAAGACATTAGCTTCAACTAAGTTAACTAGTGCATTTACTGAAGCTTGGCCAGTAACTTTGCCAGTTTTTCTTCTTATTTGACGCCATTTTAATTTAGTATTACCACTTTTAGAAGAATATATAATACCAAGTATTTCTCTTGCATTAACAAAGGTCATTTCTCTGATTCGTTTTAAGGTTACTTTATCGACTGCTTCTATATAGATGGCTCCAGGACCATCTTCTCTTTCAGGAAAGATATCAAAATCTCGGAAGTAACTCTCTGGGATAAATGATCTACAGGTGCTTACAATAATAAATTTTCTAAAACTATCTAATGATGTAGTAGTATCAATATTGATCAAGATATTTATAAAATCTATATTGGCACATATCAAGTTTATGAAAAAATTATTAAATCTCGATAAATAGGTTTTAATAAAATATGTAATATATCGAAATTTATCTAGTTCTTTTGTTTAAGTATAAACATTGCCATAATCCGTTTTTTTGATTTCGATGGTTACTTTGTCACCTACTTTAATATTTAAATCCTCGTAATCTTTCATACTAATTTTAAAAGTGGTATTATCACCACCGGCACTACCACCAACGCCACCAGAAATCATTTTTGATATATCACCCATAGCTTTTGGAAGATTTTTCATTAGGTCTTCTGGAGAAGAAAATGCCATAACATTAGTCCCAAAAGGATTAGCTCGTTTATCATTACCCGGTTTATATTCACTTGGGTCAACAAAAGTAACATATACGTATGGACTTCCATCCTGTGTCGCTTCTATTCGCGAAGCGATGAATTCTTTTTTCATTTTAGTGTTGTTAAGAGCTTTTACAATATAATTTTTGTCTTCTGAAATTATTTATATAAAGTGAGATTATTTATATATAATTCGATTAATAAAAAAATAGAAAAAGATTTTAAAAAAACAAAAGTAGTATTTATCATTTTTGGTAGGTTTTAATTCTATTTAACATATTATATAAATAAGCTCATAAAAAATTACAAAATAGTTATCCAAAAATAACATTGCTATTTAAGATTTGTAAAACAGTATAGAATTATTTATGAATAATGAGTTTAGTGATATTTGGATAAAAGAAAAGAAAAATAGTAAATCTGATAAATTGAAAGAGGCTTTAAAAATAAAAAAACCACTGAAACCCAGAATGGAAATCGCAAAAAATAAAATTCAGACACAAAATAGAAAATTAGATATTATGATAGAAAGACTAAAAAATAGAGAAAAGAAATATTTTAGTCAAGTAGTTTCATCATTACAAAAACATGATTCACATCAAGGTAAAATGATTTCACAAGAATTAGCTCAAGTTAGAAAAACTACTAAAACTATGTCACAGTTAAAATTATCTTTAGAACAAGTGCAAATGCGTTTAGAATCTACAATAGATATGGGTGATACTATGACTGCATTAGGACCAGCTATGGGAACATTATCCCAAGTAAAAAATAAATTGAATGGAATATTGCCGGAAGCAGGTGAAGAATTAAATGAAATTAATAATACTTTTAATGATATTTTGACCAATGCAGATGGTTTGGGAAATAACAATACTTTTAATTTTGACACTAGTAGTGAAGATGTAAATAAAATATTACAAGAAGCAAATTTTATTGCAGAACAACAAACTGATATGAATATGCCACAAATTCCTAATGAAAAAAATGGAAAGGCAAATTCATTAAATGGACAAATATAAATATAATATATTATTTTGGAATAATTAATTTTTAATTATTCTGACTACTTGAATTTCTAGTTAAGGATATTTATACATTGAATATATAGTCAAGTACTAGGAATTAGTGGTGTTTAAAAAATTTCTATTTGGCTCTTTACCTAGCTCAGAATAGATATCATTTATTATTTTGTTAGTAGAAAATAATTTAAGGCTATCAAAATTAAAAGTTGATAAAAGGCTTGTGTCTTTTTTGCTGGCTAAATCAACGCTAGATTTAGGTAATGAAGGGCTTGTGTCTTTTTTGCTGGCTAAATCAACGCTAGATTTAGGTAATGAAGGGCTTGTGTCTTTTTTGCTAGCTAAATCAACGCTAGATTTAGGTACTGAAGGGCTTGTGTCTTTTTTGCTAGCTCAATCAATTTCAAGAGATGTGATAGTTGTTTTGTTATCAGGAGAAATAAATGGTATTTTAGTAGAATTCATAGTGTTGGAACGACTTGTTGAAGATATATTTGCAAGATTATTTACAGATGTTGTATCAATACTTGTATTCGATAGTGCTGGTTTTAATTTGTTTATAGTATCTGTAATTAGCACATTCATTCCACCACTTAAAATTTTGTTTAGTTTTTGTTCAAAGTTAAAATTAGTTGATTGAATATCATCAATATTTTTAGTATTATTATTGTAAGAATTATTAACTAATTTCTGGTTTTCCGAATATGCGTTATTTACAATAGTATCAATTGATAACGTGGAAATGAATAAAATCGCTGAAATTATGCTTATAAAAATTGTAAATCTAAAATTAAGCATTAATAATCATATTTAGTTTTTTTATTAAATTATGTAGTTTATTTGTTCTTGTAAATTTGTTAAAAATTTTTCATATGTTGAATCAAGATAATTTAATATAAAGATGGACAGTATATTTTTGAATAAATAGTATAAATAATGTTAGTGTATATCATTGTGAGTTAAAAATGTCAACTATAGAAAATATTATTATAAATATGGAAGAAAAGTTAAATCAAGAAACAAATCTTCCCAGATTTACTGCTTTAAAGGAGCTCCAATTAGAAGAAGATGGAAATGCATTCAAGATATTAATTGGAACTATATTATCAGCTAGATCAAGAGATGAGAATACTGCTAAAGTAGTCAGGAATTTATTTAAAAAATATAAAAATATAGAAGAGTTAGCTTTTGCGGATATAAATGAAATCAAGAAAGTGATACATAGTATTGGTTTTTATAATACAAAAGCAGAAAGAATTAAAAAAGTTTCTCAAATTATTTTAAACAAATTTAATGGAAAAGTACCTAATAACATGGAACAATTACTAGAATTGCCTGGAGTAGGACGAAAAACCGCAAATTGTGTCTTAGTTTACGCCTATAATAAGCCAGCTATACCAGTGGATGTACATGTACATAGAATTTCAAATAGAATAGGAATAGTGAATACTAAAACACCAGAAGATACAGAAAAGGAATTGGCTGAAAAAATAAAGAAAAAATATTGGCTGAAAATTAATAATATTTTTGTAATGTATGGTCAAAATATTTGTTTACCAATTAAACCAAAATGTAAAATTTGTAATCTAAAAAATTATTGTGATTTCTATAAATCAGAAATAGAATAATTTTATTGAGGTTTTTCTGGTGGCCGTTTTTTAAATTTAAGAAGAAATAGAATTAAACCGCCCATGACGATCAACATGATAATTGGTAGAAAGTAAAGTGGAGAATCTCTAGGATTTCCATATATTAAATCAAACGAGATATCTCCTGAGATCGCATTGGTGGGTGAGTCAGCATCATCCTTTCCATAAAGTGAAACTGAATTAAGAATAAAACCATCCAAGGAGAGTCTATCGAGAATAATTCGTTTTCCATTTGTAACTGTTAATCCTTGATTACTTGCGTGACTTACAACAATTGGAAGATCACGTGACCAACCATCTGATTGTCTTTCATGAACTCTGATATATCCAGATTCATTAGTATTTACAGCTACCCAAAATTTGGAATCTTTTTCAAACAAAGCTAATTCAATAAACTTTTCGCTTAGTGCAGAATCTGAAAATTTTATAATAGTTTTTGCTTCTGATGATGGAGTGTAGGTTAAATTATTTTCAATAGTCATGATCCAGTTAACATCTATAGATTCGTCATAGGTATGCACTAATGGATTTTTTCGATCCAGATTTGATGATTCATATGGAAAAACAAATCTTTCACTGGTTTCTGTTTTTATTACTCCATATTCAGATACATTACTTGTATTTTGTTGTGCATTAACTAAAGTCGTACTAAAAAACATAAAACCAACAAAAAGAAAAAAGAAAATAAATTTATGATTATATTTAAATAAATTCATTTTAAGATATAAAAAGAATTTCTTTGTTGATGTGTACATAAAAGTAGTATCAGTATAGAGATATTAATAGTAAATGAAAAAATTACTTTACAAATGGGTTTTTATTACTGAGTATTATTTCGGCTATCTCTGGTCGCAATAAATGTTTTCCCGGTATCTCGCCAGAACTGACCATTTTTCGCATTCTGGTTCCACTCAATTCTTCTCTAAATTGTTTATCGTGAGGACAATTTCTTTCATTAGCATATCCTAAACATCTTTTACAATAATAAAAAGCAGGAAAAAAGATAGGTTGAATTTCTAGATCTGGATAATCATTGAAAATTTTATGAGCTGCAAAAGGATCATAAAAATCTCCAACTCCAGCATGATCTCGCCCTACAATAAAATGGGAACAACCAAAATTTTTTCGCATAATTGCATGATGAATTGCTTCCTTTGGACCGGCATATCTCATTTCAGTATGTAAGGTAACAAACATGACTCTCTCTGAAGGATAATAATTTTTTATCAATGATTCATAAGATTGTAATATTACATTATCCTGAAAATCACCAGATTTTTTCTTGCCAATTAACGGATTAATAAACAATGCATCAAATATATTTAAAGCTGCTTTTTGCAACATTTCATGAGCTATATGAGGAACATTTCGTGTTTGAAATCCTACTATTGTTTTCCATTTTTTATTAGCTATTTCACTTCGAGTTGTTGAAGGTATACTTCTATATGTACCAAGTTTAGAATGAGAGATCCTTTTATTAAGTTCTATTTTTCCTGCTATTAAAGTATCATTCATATTAAAAGTTTTCAGCACACCTGGATGAGCAGGGTCTTCTGTTTGATATAATAAATTCACCATTTCTTTCTTATCAAAAGTAAAATATTCATCAAAATATAATGTAGCAAAATGTTCGCTATTATTTCGAAGAGATATTTCTTTTGAATCTTTGGCCTTTTGTGCAATACTATTTTTTACATCTAATAATAGTGGTATTGTCCATGGAACATCGTTCTTTAATCGTCCGTTTGTTAGAATCGAATAGAAATCTTCTTTACATACAAATCCATCTAATGGACTAAAAATACCATCGGCAATATTTTCAATATCGTTTCGGAGGTCATCATTTATATCTATACTATACATATCGTTAGTGTCAAATTTAGATTCATTGATTCTATTAACCAATTTACCACCATGAGGTTTAGGAATACAGTTAGGTGTTATTTGTTTGGATAAATTATTTGTCAAAATTTAATTGTAGATAAAGAAGGTTATTAATATTGTTAACGCATATTAATTAGATTAATATATTATCTATTTGATTTTTGAATTAGGATTAATATGTAATCCACACTCCTTTGATGAGGGGTCTTCCCACCACCATCTTCCAGATCTGATGTCGTCACCTTTATTTATAGATCTTGTACAAGGCTCACAACCTATACTAGGATAACCATTATCATGTAACCGATTATAAGGTACGTTATGTTCTTTAATATAATTCCATATCATATCATTATCCCATTCTGCTAATGGATTAAGTTTTATTATATTATTATGAGAAGAATCTAGTTCAATCTTCTTCACGTTAGACCTTGTAACAGATTGATCGCGTCTTAGTCCGGTAATCCAACCATCCATATTAATTAAAGCCCTATTCAATGGGTTGACTTTCCTTATTCCACAACATAATTTCCTATTTTCTATGCTCTCATACATTAAATTAAAGCCCTTAGATTTTACCATTTCCTCAACTTCATTGGTATCTGGAAAATAAACATCGAAATGAATATCATATTTTTTTCTAATTTCATCCATCAAGATATAAGTTTCTTTATTAAGTCTACCTGTATCTAATGTAAAAATATTAGCATTGTTTTTATCAATTTTAACCATCATATCAATTAATACAACATCTTCTGCACCAAAGCTAGAAGCTAATCCTATTTTGGCTCCAAAATTTTCAAGCGACCAAGTTAATATTTCCTGTGGAGTAAGAGATTCAAATTCCTGAGATAATTTTTCAATATTTATTTTAAATACATTGCTATTATGATTATCTTTCTTATTTTCAGAAGTATAAGGGTTAGTCATGTGAAATAGCGGTAAATATCGTTATATGTATTTATATGAAAATATTTGTGGAAAATATCAAGGATCACAATGTAGAGATCTATATTTTAATATAATTAAGTAATGATGTTTAATAGTAGATAAATTGAATGAAGATTTTTGGACCAATATTTTTAGGTTTAGAGAAATTGGGTTTGAGCCACTAAGTTGGATTACAAAATTTTCGAAAGAAATAGATTTTAATACCTTAAACTCGTTATCTAAAATAAAAGAAACTAATTTAAAAATTTCTCTAAATTGGTTTGATTATAATTTCAAGAATGATGGTAAAAATCCTGAACTAACTAGAAGAATACATGATTTAACAGACATAAAGAAACAAAGTGAAACTGGAATAAAGAAAGCTCTTGTATTAATGCAACTAAATGAAAATGTAATTGAAAATGATTTACAAAAAATGAAATTATTTAATGAATTTTTGAAGAATTTTGAAAGTAAAATAGTAGTAAAAAAAATGACTGCAATAAAATCATCATTCAAAAAGCAGTTCGCCATCTTAGATTTTATCAACATGCGTAGAGGAAATAAAATAGGATATATCATAAATAATAATTTTCTAACACAAGTTACAGACGTTACACAAAGCCCTGATGCTAAAATTCATAGCAATATTGCAATAGCATGTGCACTTGAGAATATAAATTTATTAGGATGTACATCAGAATTTAGATTATTTCCAATATATGATGCACCAAATGAGGATATTGTAGAAAGTATAAGAAAAAATTTTGATATTCTTTCAATAAATGGTAACAATATTATAGTAGAAGATTATAGCTCAGTTAAATTAGATACATATATGATAGGAAGTACTGCAACAGCTACTACATTTAATGAATTGCCTACTAGATATGATCAAATTGAAGAAAATATGAAAGTTATTATTACTGACAAAATGGGAGGTATTATTCCAGTTAACTTATTTTTATTAACAAAAATTAATGATAAAAATATAGAATTTTTTGAAAAAAATAACATTTCATTTGAATTTTTAAAAGATAAAAATAATGATATTTTCGAAAAAATAAGTCAACCAAATTTCACATTAGGAAAGATAATATCAAAATATTGTCCAAAATTTGGTGAACCTTTTGATAATAATTCACATATAACGGCAGTATTTCCAGTTAATGTGGATGGAATTTTTGCAATAAGGAGATTATCAGAGTATATAAATCGAGAAATTATTTTAGAAAAAATACCAATAAAATATAAAGATATATCGAAATTTGCAATAAGAGAGTTTCTTGTAGAGAATAGTACAGCAGCAATGAATGGTTGCCACATAATTATAGCAACACAACAAGTTTCAGAATTAATTATTCCAGAGCTTAGAAAAATAAATTTAGAAACAGAGATAATGGGATCAATTGGAAAACATGGAAAACCTCTGCTTACCATTAAAGATGGGAATATAAAAGAATATGTTCTTCCAAAATCAGGATTATTCAAAAAACCAAAGAAACTAAATGTGAAAAAATAAACGAAAATAAAAGTAACTATTTCACAATTTATTCACGGTCTTAATAAGATGATTTTTTTCCAGACTTATCTCTATAAGAAATGCCGAATTCATCACGAAATGATGATAATTGAATTTGATTAAAAACAGTTCCATCCTTGCAAACGAGTTTATCACCAATACAGCAACTTCCGCAAATTCCTATTCCACATTTCATATATCGTTCTAGACTAGCTTGAATAGGAACAGAATGCAAAATAGATAATTGATATATATTAACCATCATTAGTTCTGGTCCGCAAGTATATACCATATCAAATTTTTCCTTATTCATTAATTTTTTTGTTAAACTAACAGTATTTCCTTTATATCCATAAGTTCCATCTTCTGTGGTAACATATATTTTGTGCGACATCTTTGAAAGGTATGATTTTGCTAGACTATAAAAGAAAACTTCTTCTTTAGTCTTTGCACCAATAATCAGAGTACATTTATGTATATGATGATTCTTTAGAACTGAAATTAGTCGAAGTAATGGTACTAACCCCGTACCACCTCCTATAAGAAGAAGATTTTTAGCTTTTGGATGGATTTTAAATTTATTTCCATATGGACCTCTTATGCCAATTAAATCCCCTGGTTTCTTCTTGAATAATGCTGTAGAACCTATACCATGTCGTCGTATTGTTATAGCGGCGTAACTATTTTCTGGATATACCATTACACTCATAGGTAATTCATCGATTCCAGGAATCCAGACCATTAAAAATTCTCCGGGATTTGCATTGAATGACAAAATATCTTTGAAAATTAATGTTTTTACTGTTGGCGTCTCTTTAATTGTCTTTTCTACCTTAACAATTCTTATTTTATTAATATTTATGGGCAATTCCTCTGACCTCCTTTAAATTTTTGTAACCTTTTTTTTCGAGATAATTTTTTAATCCTCTAGTAATTTTTTTAACTATATTTATGTTGCCATATCCTATAGCAGAACCAATTTCTACTGCTGATGCACCAGCTAAAATATATTCTAAAACATCTTCCCAAGTGAATATACCACCACAACCAATTATAGGAATATCAACATTCCTGTAGATTTCATAAACACATCTTATACCTATTGGTTTTATTGATTTTCCTGAAAGACCGCCTATTTTATTATTTAATATTGGTCTAGCAGTTTCGTAATCTATACTCATAGCACGAATAGTGTTAATGGCAGTAATTGCGTCTGCTCCAGAATCTTTGATAACTTGAGAAAGTTTTAAAATATCAATGTTACCAATTCCAACCTTAATAATAACTGGTTTTTTAGTCTTATGTTTAATGGTTTTAATTATATCTTTAACTAATTCAGGATCATCACCAACTTCCATGCCCATTTTAGCTACGTGTGGACATGACAAATTTATTTCGTAACCCAAAATATTTAACTTATCAAATTTGTCTATCAATTTAGGAAAATCTTTTTGTGAAGAACCAACAAGACTTAAAATTAATGGGGCTGTATTATTCGATATTTCTTTAGCAAAATATAATGCACCAGGATTAGCAAGTCCTATTGCATTAATATAACTTTTTTCATCTATAGAAACTACTGTGGGTCCCTTATAACCCTCACGTGGTTTAAGGCTAATAGATTTGGAAACAATAGCACCTAGTCCTATTTTGTGTAACCTATTGAATACAGATTGAGAAATTCCTAAGAATCCAGAAGCTAAAATAAAAGGATTTTGTAGTTTAATACCAGAGATATCAACAGAAAGAAGATCATTATTATTATTGTTAAGATATAAATTATTTTTAATATTATTTTTCAATTAATAATAAAGTTTTGTAATAGAGAATATTAGTTGTTCGTTTTAATTATAATAATACGAATTATTAATTAATTTTTATAGATATATTACAATTAAAAAAGAAAAAATTTAGGGGACAGGTTGTAAGAAACCTCTTATTTCACCTTCATTGTTGAAATCACTGCCATGGACATTGATATATGCTTTGCCTTGTTTCATTGCTTTTATGACATCATGTATGTCTTGAATTTTTGGATTCAATGGTTCAATGTCGTTATTACCTGCTCCACCAGCTACTACAGTTCCAGGTCCTTCTGGACAATGAACTTCATTTGTAGGGAATCCACAGAATGTTATAATATGTTCTCCTGTTCCTTGGTTTGGTTGGTCTGACACGTGTAAGTGAATTGCACTTATATTATCACCTTCTGGAACTCCTAGTAATTGAACTTCATACCATAGTTGTTTTTCTCCAGTTACAGGATTCTCGATTATTATAACTGTAGCTAAACCTTGGGAAGGAGTATCTCTCATTGGTTCTTGTTTTTCACCATCTAATGTTGCAAAAAATACCTTAGATGAATCTCTTTTATCTTTGTAATCTCTGTATTCATCTTTATAATATTTGTCTCCATTATATCTATCTCTTTCATAGTCATATTCTTGATACTGACGTTCATAGTATCTATCATAGTCTCTATAGTTCTTTTTTTCTCCATCTGCTGCTGCATTTTGAATTGTGTCTGGTATTACCAAGCTAAATACTGCAAATAATAAAATTGCAGATATTGGTATAAGAAATATTTGTTTTGAATTCATTGACTTCTTATTTAATACATCATATATTTGAGCTACTTCACTTCATTCACTAAATTGACACCCTGAAAAAGGTTAGTTTGAAAATAGAGAATTATAATAGAGAATTATAATAGAGAATTATAATGGTATGAAATATACTAGTTCAACTATCGAAACTCGTAATTCATTTAAAATTATGATTTAATTACATTATTTTGATTTCCTTTAAATTTGATTTTACTCTTTTATTAAATTTTGGGATAATTCTTTTAACTCTATCTTACCAATACTTGTACCATAATACTTTTAAATTATTTAGATATAATTTTATTATGTTTCAAAATTATAATAATAATATTAGTCTTGTTTCAAGACCTTATTTTATTATATTAATTTCTGGCATAATTGCAAGTGCTGTTACAATTCCTGCAATTATTCCACATATTACCCACCCAGACATGATTTACCATATTCTTGTACACTTTGCTGGTTTGATACTCGCACTTTTCCTTACAATAATTTCGGTATTAGCTTATTTACGAACACCAAAATCTAGGATATTGTTCATGACATTTGGATTTTTTACACTTGTTTTAGTGGAGATGATTTATTTATTTAATGCTACAGAAGATATTTTCGTTTTAGTAATTCCAAATGTAAATATTGAAATATCTCACTTATTTCTATTAGTAATGGTTACTTTGTTTGGAATCGGTTTTATTAAGGGGAACAAATAAAAATGAAATCAGAATTTGATGATAATAAAGGTAAAGGCGAAAGTATAAGAGAAAAGATTACAAACTTTATTACATTGTCACCTGGTATAAGATATAGAGAATTACTACGATTAACCAATGTTTCAAATGGAGTGTTATCATATCATTTAAATTCACTTTCTTATTCAGGAAAAATAAAGGTAAATCGTTTTAACAATAGGGTAACAAGATACTATTCCAATAGTATATCAGAAAGTGAGCTAGACTTGCTTGGTTTTCTAAGACAAAGTACTAGTAGAGATATTATTTTGTTTATTGCTAAAAACAATAAATGTACTTTTAATGACATCTTGATATATATTAAAAAAGTTCCATCAACTGTATCTTGGCATTTAAACCGTCTAAAAGAATCTGGAATTATAATTGTGAAAAAAAAGGATACAGTAAATACGTATCTACTAGCTATAGATCCACAATTATTACAAGAACTTTTAGCTAGATATAAAATAACAAGTGTA